>JAQGMQ010000313.1 GCA_028292305.1 Rhodoferax sp. | reverse complement strand
GCATCATGTCGATGGCGCGGAGCAGGCGGCCGGTTTCGTCGCCGGCGTAGTAGGTTTGCGGCGCGGCGGTCAGGTCCATCGCGGCGATCGACTGGGCCATGGCTTCGGCACGGCGCAGGGGCGTGGTGATGCTGCCCGACAAATACCAGGCCAGCAAGATGCCGAGCGCCAGCGACAACACGCCGCAGACGATCAGCAGCGTGCCGGTCTGCACCAGCAGGGCTTCGCTGCGCTTGGCCGAGGCGTCCAGGCTGGCGCGCTGGTTGTCGACGATCTCCTGCACCCCGGCCAGGTAGGTGCGCGAGGTCGGCTCGAACTTGTCGTTGAAAACCTTGTTGGCGGCTTCCACGTCGCCGCCGGTCTTCAGCTTGCTCACTTCCTCGCGCGCGGAAAGATAGGCCTTGCGCAGGTCGCCCAGCTTTTCGAACTTGGCGCGTTCCTGCGGCGTCACCATGCGTTCGTCGATGTATTTCTGCAGCTCGTTGGTGTCCTTGATCGACAGCGCCGTGGCCGGTGCGAAGTAGGCGATCAGCGCCGTGTCGCTGCTCTTGGCGATGGCCGCGGCGCGCTGCACGCCGGCGGTGGTGTGGCGCAACCAGTCGGAGGCGGCGCGCTCGGTCTTCACGTCGCGCTCGACCATGGCCGAGACTTCCGCGCTGATTTCACGCAGCTTCAAAACCGCGAACAGGCTGCTGGCCAGCGACAAAGCCAGGATCACGCCGAGGACGATCGCCAAACGCTTGGCGATGGAAATATTGCTGAGAGACATGGAGGTGGTGGGTTCCAGAAAGGAGAGACGTGCAAAGCCGCGCGGCAACGAGGTTGTAACCGCTTGTACATTTTATCGGCAAATATATTTACAACTAAAGCATGCGATGGTGCATGCAGAGTCGGCTGAAAAACCTTCTCTGCCGTGGGCCAAATAAGATTAATTCTTATTTGATGCTAGACTCGCGGCACGCCAGACGTCCACAGGCTTGCATCCCGCGGGCCCCTCGCCTCGTGCCAACAGACAACCCAGTTTCATCGTGGGGCGACTCCGGGACCACACGGTCTCCAAGGGTCGTTTTTAGCTAGCCATCGGTTCCGATCGACCAGCCAAGCCTTTTTTACCCGCTTTGAGACGTTCACCACGCCGCCACAGGCAGGCGTGATCCACCCCAGGAAATCGACCTCACCCGCCGTGAGTCGCGCGGTTCAGCGCAACGCGGCGGCCAGCCGCGTGCGCAACATCGGTCAGCAGTTCGGTACGACCGGCGCCGCAAGCCACTGCTTGAGCGACGTGTTGTACGCCGCGTCGAACCGGCCATAGATGTTGCTGCCGGTTCGCAGGCTGCAGCTCGAGCTTCCGCCAAACAACTGCCCCACCACATAACGCCCGCTGCCGATGGTCTGGAACAGGGCCGCCCCGCTGCTGCCTTCTTCGGTGCTGCCGCTGGTGAACAGCGTGTCGACGAAGTTGCTGCTGGGCTGTGCGGTGCTGACGCAGGTCAGGTCGCCATTCGGGCCAGTGGTCAGCGTGCAGTTCTGGTACGACTTGACCGTGCCGGTGCTCAGCTTCAGCAGGTCGCCCTCGGGGTGGTGCAGGCTGCCCACAGCCACGGCCAGTGGCGGCGCAGCAACCGACCAGCCCGCGTAAACGGCACCGGCCGGCGGCGTTGTGTTGAGGCGCATGAACGAGGTGTCGGTGTTGACGCTGGCGTACAGCAGGGTGGCGCCGCCGGTGAGCTGGCGCGCCGCCGGGTTCAGCGTGCCCGCGCCACAGCTGGGCGCGCGGTAGAACCAGTAGGTCTGCAGCGTGGAGGCCGCGGCCTGGGTCGATATGCAGTGGTTGGCGCTCACGAAATACGGTGTGCCGCTGTTCAGGTGGTCGTTCAACAGCGTGCCGGTGCACTGGAAAGTGCCGCCCGTGTCCGAGAAAATCATCTTGGCGACGGAATTGCTTTCGGCCTGGTAGCTGGCGTCGCAGGTGGCGTCGACCTCGCAACTGCCGGCCTCGCCGATCTTCGGCGTCACCGCGTCGGAGGCCGCGCCGTCGTCGGTGGGCAGCGCGAACAGGTGCGACAGCTGCGGCACGGCCAGGTCGACCAGCGCCGTGTCGGCACCGGCGGGCAGCGCCACTTCGAGCGTGGACTCGGCGCCTTCGACCACCGGCGTCCAGTAGGTGCGGGCGGCGTTGCCCGTGGCACCAGCCGCGGCGTTTTTCTGCAGCGCCAGCAGCACGTCGGCCGCGGGCACTTCGAAGGCGGTGCTGCCGCTTTGCGCATAGACCCGCAGCGTGGCGTTGGCGGGCAGGCTGCGCACCAGCAGGCCCAGGCGCACGCCTTTGGCCGATGGCGACGTGATGCTGACCGATGCGGCGCGCTGGCCGTCGGCCAGGGTTTGCCAGTTCAGCGCCAGGCCCGTGGCCGTGGCCTGGGGCAAGTCGCGCGTGAAGCCGACCTTGCGCGGCGCACCGCGCAGGCTGGAAGGCGTGGATTCGGTGGCCAGCTTGGCCGCGGTCACCGCGCCCAGCGCCACCTGCAGCGCGCGCGGCGCCACCAGTTGCCGGGCCTTGGGAATGCCGCTGTCGCTGGCCACCGTGGCACGCCGCGCCACGGCTTCCACACGGTCCACCGCCACCGGCGTTTGCTGGGCCGCCGCGACACAGCTGCCGCCCGGGGTGACGGCGGGATCGGTCGTGGCGACCGGTGCGGGCGCACCGCCTCCGCCACCACCGCCGCAAGCCGCCAACACCAGCGCCGAAATCGCGCTAACCGCCCAGACCTTGATACCCACCCGCCCACCGTTGGCATGCGCCATTACCGTCTCCTCAATGCTTGAAACTTGAATCTTGAAAACCAGGCTCCCAGTCTCACCCAACGGCACGCCACTGTCGAGCATTCGCCATCGCTTTCACAACAGTCGCATCACTCGTAGCGCAGCGCCTGGATCGGCAACAGCCGCGACGCGCGCCGCGCTGGATAAAACCCGAAAAACACCCCCACTATCGCCGAAAATCCGGCCGCCAAGCCGATCGACGCGAGGGTCATACTCACCTGCCAGCCCGCGAAGTGGCCCACGGCCCAGGTCGACAAGCCGCCCAGCACCACGCCGATGCAGCCGCCCACCAGGCTCAGCGTCACCGCCTCGATGAGGAATTGCGTGAGGATGTCGCGGCCGCGGGCACCCACCGCCATGCGCAGGCCGATCTCGCGGGTGCGCTCGGTCACGCTCACCAGCATGATGTTCATGATGCCGATGCCGCCGATCAACAGGCTGATGCCGGCCACCGCCGCCAGCAGCAGGGTCATGATGCGGCTCGACTCCTCCTGCGCTTCGAGCACTTCGGTGAGGTTTCTGATGGTGAAGGTGTCGTCGGCGCTGTCCTGCACCCGAAAGCGCTGCCGCATGAGTTCCCGGATGTGCTCCTCGGCCACCTGCATGCTCTGGCCTTCGCGCACCTTCACGTTGATCATCCACACCCGCTTGACGTTGCCCGGCGAGCCCCCGGTGATGCGGTTCCTGAAGGTGGAGATCGGCACCAGGATCATGTCGTCCTGGTCCTGGCCGTTGCCGTTCTGGCCCTTGTGGCTCAGCACCCCGATCACCGTCACCGGCACGGTGCGGATGCGGATCACCTGGTCGATCGGGTCGGCGTCGCCAAACAGCTCCTGCGCCACCGTGCGCCCGATCAGCGCCACCTTGCCCGAGCCCTGCATCTCGGCGTCTTCGAACAACCGGCCGGCATCGAGCGGCCATTCGCGCACTTCGAGAAAGTCGTTGGTGGTGCCCTGCACCGCCGTGCTCCAGTTGGCGTTGTTGGCCACCACCTGCACCTGGGTGCGCGACGCCGGCGCCACCACCTGCACCTCAGGCACTTCGAGCGCAATGGCCGTGGCGTCTTCCTCGGTGAGCCGGCTGCGGGTCTGCGCGCCCTGCCGCACGCCGGCCGCCGTGGCCCCGCCCGGCAGCACCAGCATGATGTTCGAGCCCAGCCCCTTCATCTGCGCCTGCACCCGCTCGGTGGCGCCGCGGCCCACGGCCACCATGGTGATCACAGCGGCCACGCCGATGATGATGCCGAGCATGGTGAGCATGCTGCGCAAGGTGTTGGCGGCCAGCGAACGCCAGGCGCTGCGGAGGGCGGCGAAAAAGTTCATGAAACGCCAGCCCCCGGGCTGGGCAGGCCGGGCGGGTCGGCAGCGGCAGCCAGCGCCACCCCGTCCGCGCGCAGTGGCAGCAGCAGGTCTTCGACGATGTGACCGTCGCGGAACAGCAGGCGCCGGCGTGCCCAGGCGGCCACGTCGCTTTCGTGCGTCACCAGCACCACCGTCATGCCCTGGGCATTCAGTTCGGTCAGCAGCTGCATGATGTCTTCCGACGTCTGCGAATCCAGCGCACCCGTGGGTTCGTCGGCCAGGATCAGGCTCGGCTGGTTCACCAGCGCCCGCGCAATCGCCACCCGCTGCTGCTGGCCGCCCGACAACTCGGCCGGCGTGTGGCCGGTGCGCTGGCCCAGCCCCACGCGCTGCAGCGCGGCCGCGGCGCGCGCATGCCGCTCGGGCGCACGCACGCCGGCATAGACCATCGGCAGCTCCACGTTTTCCAGCGCACTGGTGCGTGGCAGCAGGTTGAAATGCTGGAACACGAAGCCGATGCGCCGGTTGCGCACCGCCGCCAGCTGGTCCGGCGCCATGCCTTCGAGCGCTTCGCCCGCCAGGTGGTAGGTGCCGGAGGTGGGCAGATCGAGCCCGCCCAGGATGTTCATCAGCGTCGACTTGCCCGAGCCCGACGCGCCCATGATGGCCACGAACTCGCCGCGGTCGATACGCAGGTCCACACCTCGTAGGGCGTGGACCTCGGCCTCACCGCTCGCGTACGTCTTCACGATCCGGCGGAGCTCGATGACGGGTCGGTTGGCGG
>JAQGMQ010000294.1 GCA_028292305.1 Rhodoferax sp. | reverse complement strand
CAGGTCCAGCCCGGCCAGTTCGCGGGTGATGCCTTCCAGAGGCGCCTGCAGGTTGATGTGGATGTCGTTCGACAAGGCCTTGAGCGGCGACACATAGACCACGGTGGTCTCGTCGGGCAGCATGCCGCCACGGGCCAGGCTGGCCGTGACCAGCCCGTCGATCGCGGCGAGGAAAGCGGTCAGCGTCTTGCCCGAACCGGTGGGTGCGGCCACCAGCGTCGGCCGGCCGGCCTGGATCAGCGGCCAGGCCTGTTGCTGGGCTTCGGTCGCACCGGCGAAGCTAGCGCGGAACCACGCGGCGACGGCGGGGTGGAAGGCCGCGAGCGCGTCCGGCGCACGGCTTGCGAACGGGGCGGTCGTCGGGCTGCGCGGCGTCATGCCACCTATTTTGGGCCAAGCGGCCGAAGCACAACCGCCGGGTTCGAATAACCCGTCGACGGCGCGACCTCGGCGCTGGCAGGGTCTTGAAGTGGCCTCTATCGCCGCCCCGCCGAGCGGCGCAGAATCCCGACCAGTCTGGAGTTCGCAGCGCCGTCACCCCCACGTGCTGCACCCCCGCCCACCACCAACATCGGATTCGCCATGCGCCAGATCGCCCGCCGACCGTATGACCCCGCCCAGCTCGTGTTCGAACAATCGGCGCCGGGCCATGTGAGCGACCGGCTGATGTTCGCCGTGTACCCCACGCCGCCCACAGCCGTCTGCCGGATCGCCCCGCTGGCCCAGCGGCTGCGCACCCAGTTGAGCCTGCGTGGCAAGCCGATCGCCACCGAGCGTTTCCACAGCACCGTGCATTACCTGGGCGACTACGCCGGGCTGCCGCCCGATTTGCTGGCCAATGCGCGCGAGGCCGGGTCGGCGGTGAAGATGAAGCCGTTTCAGGTGACGTTCGACCGCGCGGCCAGCTTCGACACCAAGCCGTCGAACCGGCCGCTGGTGCTGCGCGGCGGCAGCGGAGAAAAGGGCGGCAAAGGGGTGGAAGGTCTGCGCAATTTCCACGACGCGCTCGGCCATGCAATGCAGCGCGTCGGCCTGGGCCGCTGGGCATTGCCTCAGTTCACGCCGCACATCACCCTGCTCTACGACGACCAGGCCGTGGACGAAGTGCCGACCGAGGAAGTCAGCTGGCCGGTGACGGAATTCGTGCTGGTGCACAGCCTGCTGGGTGGCAGCAGCCACGTGCCGCTGGCCAGGTGGACTCTGGGTTAGCTACGGCCGCTCCAGGCGCAGCCGGATCTCTTCCGCCAGCGAGACGATGGTCTGCGGCGCTGAGCCCTCGGCGTGGTTGCTGATGGTCACGAACGCGTTCTGCCCACGGCCCACCGTGCCGGCGATCACCTTGGCCAGCGCCAGCCGGGTTTCGGGGTCGGGGTCGATCAGCTGGCCAAACGGCTCGTACAGTTTTTCGGCATCTTCATAACCGTACGGGCCGTGGATGCGGTTCATGTTCCAGCGGCACACCAAGGGGCCGGGCCAGAGTGCGCGGAGCAACGGCAACTGGTCTTCGAGCGGCGGCAGCTTGGGGTGCAGGCCGAGGCAATAGGTGGCGCCGGTGTCGCGCAGCACCTTGGCGAATGCGGCGGCATGGGTGGTGATGAAGGCCGGGTCGCGCACTTCTACGGCCACCACGCCATCGGGCGCGGTGGGCAGCGAGGACGGCAGCGCGGCGAGCAGGCTGCGCAGGCGCTGCAGCACGTCGGGCAGCCGGCCCAGCCATTGCGGTGGCAGCGGGCTCAGCTGAAACACCAGCGCGCCGATGTGCTGGCCCAGGCCTTCGAGCGCGGGCACGATGAACTCCTGCACGGCCAGGTCCGGGTTCAGGAACGCGGGGTTGGCCTGCATGCCGCGGCCGTTTTCAGCGCGCACCAACGCATCGGTGACGAGACTCGGCGCCTTCACCACGAAGCGGAAGTCGGCGGGCACCTGGCCCGCATAACGCGCGTATTGGCTGGCCGTGAGCGCGCGGTAGAAGTTGCGGTCCAGGCTCACGGTGCGCAGCAGCGGGTGTTGGCCGTAGGCGGCCAGGCCCTGTTTGGACAGCGCGGTCTCGGGATAGTGGCCGTCCCACAACAGGCCGGCCCAGCCGGGATAGGTCCACGACGACGTGCCCAGGCGCAACTGGCGGGGCAGGGCGGCGGCGAGTGCCAACACGGCTTCTTCGGGCGGGTGCAGGCCGACCTGGACGGTGGACTTGGGCACCCTCGCGCCTTTGGGTCTGGCGGGTTTGTCCTCAACCGAAGACAAGTCGGTAGCCGGCGCCAGGTCGGCCTCGGCCTGTTCGGGCGGCAGCTCGGGGAACAGCGGGTTCTGTTGTGTCACGGCCTCCATTCTCACTGCTGTGCGCACCGCGCCGTTCCGGCCAAAAGCAGTAAAGTCGAGCCACCATGACCCTGCCTCTCCGTTGCCCTGCCCAGCACCTCACGATCATCCGCCCTTCGACCGCCGGGCCGGGGGGCGCGTAGCCATGCGCGGCGTGTTCAGCCTGCTGGGCCTGGTCGTGGTGCTGGCCCTGATCGGCCTGCTGGTCAGGAAACAGATGGCGCCCACGGTGTTGCCGTCACCCGTCGGCGCGGCATCGGCCCCCGCCACGGGCACGGCGCGGCAGCAAAGCCAGCAGATCCAGCAGGACGTGCGCAAGGCGGTGGAGGGCGCGATGCAGCAGCCCCGGCCCATGCCAGAAGACAACCCATGACCGACGCCGAAGCCATGCAGCTGGCCCTGGCCGAGGCACGCCGCGCGGGCCAGGCCGGCGAGGTGCCGGTGGGCGCGGTGGTGCTGAAGGACGGCGTTGTCATCGCCACCGGACGCAACGCCCCGATCGCGGGCCACGACCCGACGGCCCATGCCGAGATCGTCGCGCTGCGGGCGGCGGCTGCCGCGCTGGGCAACTACCGACTCGATGGCTGCGACCTGGTGGTGACCCTCGAGCCCTGCGCCATGTGCAGCGGCGCCATGCTGCATGCACGCCTGAAGCGCGTGGTGTTCGGCGCGGCCGACCCGAAGACCGGCGCCGCCGGCTCGGTGCTGAACCTGTTCGCTGAGCCGCGGCTCAACCACCAGACCAGCCTGCAGGCGGGTGTCTTGGCCGAGGCCTGCGGCGACTTGCTGCAAGAATTTTTCCGCACGCGCCGCGAGGCTCGCCGTGCCGAAGCGTTGGCCGCCCATCCACTGCGCGACGACGCCTTGCGCACGCCCGACGCGTCCTTCGACAGCCTGCCCGGCACCTCCTGGGCGGCGCGCTACCTGAGCGATCTGGCCGCACTGGCGGGCTGGCGCCTGCACTATCTGGATGAGCGCAGTGCCAATCCGCCAGGTGCCGGTGGCGGCAGCACCTGGCTCTGCCTGCACGACTTCCCTTCGTGGAGCTACGCTTACCGCGACATGCTGCCCGTCTGGCTTGCGGCCGGGCACCGCGTGGTGGCGCCCGACCTGATCGGCTTCGGCAAGAGCGACAAACCCAAGAAGGAAGAGGCGCACCGGCTCGACTGGCACCGGCAGGTCGTGGCCGAACTCGTCGAACGGCTGGACCTGCGCCGCGTGGTGCTGGTCGTCCCCGCGAACCATGCGCGTTGGACCGCCGCGTTGCTGCACGACGTGCCCGAGCGCTGGCTCGGCATGCTGGTGGTGAACCTGCCCGCCCCGCAAGGCGCGGCAGCACAAGCGCCGTTCCCAGACCGCGGCTTTCGGGCCGCGACGCGGGCGTTGCCTCGGCACCTGGCCGAGACGAACGCCGCGCCCTTCGTGCCGGGCGGCTGGCAAGGCCGCAGGCTCGACGTGACCGCCGAGCCCGACCCGGCCGCCGCCGCAGCGCAGGCACTGGCGTTTTTCAGCTGACCGCTCGTGCGCTCGACCGCAAATGGGATACTTCCGCCCGTGAAAAAACATATCTACATCTATTCGCCTTCGGGCGCTGTCCGTGACAAGGCGGCCTTCAAACGCGGCGTGGCGCGGCTCAAAAGCCTGGGCCATGACGTGGAGCTGGACGAAGCCGCGCTCAAGAGCCACATGCGTTTCGCGGGCCACGACGAGACCCGTGTCGCCGCCGTCAAGCGGGCCGCGGCCAGCGGTGCCGACGTGGCCATGATCTCGCGCGGTGGCTACGGCATCACCCGCATCCTCGGCGCCTTGCCGTACAAAGCGCTGGCCAAGGCCATAGAGCGCGGCACGC
>JAQGMQ010000267.1 GCA_028292305.1 Rhodoferax sp. | reverse complement strand
CGTCATCGCCCTGTTCGGTGCGCGCGAGCAGGTGCGCAAATCGATCTTCTCGATCGTCACCGACTCGCGCGCGCCGGGAGAACCCAAGCAGGTGGAAGGCTCGGCGCTGTTCCAGATCTACCAGGCCTTCGCCACGCCAGCCGAAACCGAAGCCCTGCGCAAGGCCTATGCCGACGGCATTGCCTGGGGCGACGCCAAGCAGATGCTGTTCGAACGCATCGACGCCGAAGTCGCGCCGATGCGCAGCACCTACCAGGCGCTGATCGACAACCCCGGCAAGATCGAAGACATCCTGCTCGCCGGTGCGGTGAAGGCGCGCAAGTTGGCCACGCCGCTGATGGGCGAGCTGCGCCGTGCGGTCGGCCTGCGCGACCTGCGTACCCAGGCCAAAGGCAAGACGGCCAAGGCCGCCAAGCTGGCTTTGCCGTCGTTCAAGCAGTACCGCGAAACCGACGGCAGTTTCCGCTTCAAGTTCGTCGACGCACAAGGCCGCTTGCTGCTGCAAAGTGCGGCATTCGCCTCGCCCAAGGATGCGGGCCAGGCCATCGCCGGCCTGCAGCGCGACGGCGCGGCGGCATTGCAGGGCCTGCAGGCGCAATTGGAAAATGTGGACGGAGTCGGCGCAGATGAAGTGACGGCGGCACTGAGCCTGCTGGCAAGCGCAAGCGCCTGAAACCCACAGGCGCCGCTAGCCGCGGATGAGAGGGCGTACTGCCCGCCAGTTCGCGCCTTTGCCGCGTGCCAGTGGCTCGCTGCATCGCGTCAGCGCCAAGACCGGCTGCGCGCCAGGCCAGTTGCAGCAAGCCTTCGGCGCTATCTCTTTCGCAGCAAAATCGATTGGATCGACGCGCGTGGAAGGTGTTGCAGGCATGCGCAGTGCCTCGCTCCCGGGTTGTGGCCGATCAGCCCGTGCCTGAAAATATGGCGACACGCGCCCTGGCGCGACCCTCCTTTGCCGCCCATGCCTCCCACCAACACACCGCGCACCGCCGACCCGACGCCCGCAGCTTCATCGCTGGCCCGCGCGTGCACCGTGGGCAGGGCCAACTGCAGCGGCGTTGTGGCGTTGGCCATCCTGCTGGCCGGCTGCGCGCAGACCAGCGAATTCAAGCAGCCGCCACTGCCGGTGCCAGCGCAATGGCCGGCCTCGGTGACTGCACCTGTGACCGCCCCCGTGAACGCCCCTCCTGGCGTAGCGGCCGATGCAACACGCCCGCGTGAAGCCGTCAAAACCCACTGGCGCTACTTCTTCAACGACCCACGCCTGCAGGCACTGATCGCCACCGCGTTGGAGCAAAACCGTGACCTGCGCGCCGCCGCGGCCCGCGTCGAAGAAGCCCGCGCGCAATGGGGCATCGTGCGTGCCGACCGGCTGCCCACCGTCAACCTGCTCGGCCAGGCCAGCATCACACGCACGCAGGACGACCTGGACACCAGCGCCAGCAACCAGCGCTTCGACCTGACGCTGTCCACCGTGTCCTACGAGGTTGACTTCTGGGGCCGCATCGCCGGGCTGTCGGACGCGGCGCGGCGGGCCTACCTGTCGACCGAGGAAGCGCGCCGGGCCGTGCACCTGTCGCTGGTCTCCGACGTGGCCACCGCCTACTACACGCTGCTGCAGATGAACGACCTGACCGCCATGGCCCGCGCCACGGTGGCCTCGCGCGAGGAAACGGTGGCGCTCATCATCCAGGGCCGCGACATCGGCGCCACCTTCGACTTCGAGCTGGAGCAATCGCAGGGCCTGCTCGAATCGTCACGCGCCAACCTGGCCGCGCTCGACCACCAGCGCACCGTGGCGACCAACCTGCTGAACTACCTGGTTGGCGGCGAGCCGGTCGACCTGCCCGCCGGCAAGCCGCTCGACCAGCAGGGCCTGGACACCGCACTCACCCCGGGTGTGCCCGGCGAAGTGCTGCTGCAACGCCCCGACGTGATGGCCGCCGAACAACGGCTGATCGCCGCCCATGCCAACATCGACGCGGCGCGCGCCGCCTTCCTGCCCAAGATTCTGCTGACGGCCGGCGTCGGTGCGGCAAGCTCTGGGTTGAGCAGCCTGTTCAAGGCTGGCGCCTGGGCCTTCCAGCCGGTGATCTCACTGCCGATCTTCGACGGCGGCCGCACCGAAGGCAACCTCGACGTGGCCAAGGCCCGCAAGGTGGTCGCCGTGGCCGACTACGAGAAGACCATCCAGCTGGCGTTTCGCGAAGTGGCCGACCAGTTGTCGGCCCGGGCCTCGCTGGCGTCGCAGATGCGCTCGTCGCAAGTCAACCTCAAGGCCCAGCAGCGCCGGCTGCAGATTTCGCGCGCCCGCTACGACGGCGGCATGACGGGTTATCTCGAAGTGCTGGAAAGCGAACGCGAAGTCGTGGCCGCGCAGCAGGTCAACACACAGGTGCGCCGCGCACAGCTTGAAGCGGCCGCGCTGTTATACAAGGCGCTGGGCGGCGGCACGCAGGGCAACGAGACGACACTCTCGGCACGTTGAACTTATCCGCTTCATAAAAACATGTCCGTCACCGACACCCTGATCCGCGCCATCGGCCTGCAGAACGAGCGCCAGCCCGAAGCCGCCGCGACCCTGTTCCACGAAGTGCTCGGCGCCGACACGCACAATGCCGCGGCGCTGTATTCGTTGACCGTGATCGCGATGCACGCCGGCGACAGCCCGCAGGCGCTGGCGCTCTCGGCACGTGGCGTCGAACACAACCCGCAGTTCGCGCCGCTGCGCTACGTGCACGGCGCCGTGCTGCAGGCGCTGGACCGCAAGGAAGAAGCACTGCAAAGCTTCGACGCGGCGTTGGCGCTGCAGCCCGACTACGTGGAAGCCCTGCTCAACAGCGGCGTGCTGCTGCGCAACATGTTCCGCCACGCCGACGCGCTGGAGCGCTTCAACCGCGTGGTGGCGATCGACCCGAACCATGTCACGGCGCTGGGCAACTTCGGCATCCTGCTGACCGAATTCAAGCAGAGCGAACAGGCGATTGCGGCCTTTGAACGGCTGCTGGCGCTGGCGCCCGACTACGACTACGCGCCGGGCCTGCTGTTCTACGAACGCATGCACATCTGCGACTGGCGCGGCTTCGACGAACTCACGCAGCGCATCACCGAAGACGTGCGCGCCGGCAAGCGCAGTTGCAAGTCGCTGGCCTTCATGTCGGCTTCCGACCAGGCCGCCGACCACCTGCTGGCCGCCAAAATTTTTGCGGCGCACTATGCGCCAGCCAAGAACAGCGCGTTGTGGAACGGCGAACGTTACCGCCACCGCAAGATCAGGCTGGCCTATGTGTCGCCCGACTTCCGCGAACACCCGGTCGGCCACCTGATGGCCGGCGTCTTCGAGCGGCACGACAAGAACCGCTTCGAGAACATCGCCATCTCGCTCGGCATCGACGACCAGAGCCGCTTGCGCGCGCGCATGGTGGCCGCATTCGACCACTTCATCGACGCCCGGGCGATGGGCTCCGAACAAGTAGCCAGGCTGATGCGCGAGATGGAAGTCGATATTGCGGTCGACCTGGGCGGCTACACCTCCGACACGCGCACCGAGATCTTTGCGCACCGGCCAGCGCCGGTGCAGGTCAACTACCTCGGCTACCCCGGCACGATGGGAACGCCGTACCACGACTACATCATTGCCGACCGGCACACCATCCCGCCCGAACACCAGGCCTTCTATACCGAACGCGTGGCCTACCTGCCCGACACCTACCTGCCCACCGACAACAGCGTGCAGATCGCCGAGCGCACGCCCACGCGCGCGGAGTGCGGCCTGCCCGACACCGGCATCGTCTTCTGCTCGTTCAGCCACGACTACAAGATTTCGCCGCCGGTGTTCGACGTGTGGATGCGGCTCCTGGCGCAAGTGCCGGGGAGCGTGCTGTGGCTGGTGTCGCGCGGTGAAGTGGCTCAGCGCAATCTGCGCGTGGCAGCCGAGGCCCGCGGCGTCGACGCGTCGCGCCTGGTCTTCGCCGGCCGCGTGCCGCGGGTCGAGAACCACCTGGCGCGTTACCGCCAGGCCGACCTATTTTTGGACACGCACCCCTACAACGCCCACACCACCGCCGCCGATGCGCTGATGGCCGGTCTGCCGGTGCTGACTTACATGGGCGGGTCGTTTCCGTCACGGGTGGCTGGGAGTTTGCTGCATGCGATCGGGCTGCCGGAACTGGCCACTCAGTCGCTCGCGGCGTACGAAGCCTTGGCGCTGCGACTGACACGTGAACCCGCGCTGTTGGCCGACCTCAAGACACGGCTGCAGGCGAATTTGGTCACCCATCCCCTTTTCGATACCGAAGCCATGAGCGGCCACCTGGAGGCGATCTACATCGCGATGTGGCGGCGCAGCGAACTGGCCGGTGTGCATGACGCATTGAGCGGTGCACCCTGGCGGGGTACGATCCTCTAAAGATGGAGTCGAGATGACAAGAACCCTGGACCTGGGCTGCGGCCCGCAGCCCAAGAACCCCTTCAACGCCGACGAGGTGTTCGGCGTGGACGTGCGCGACGACGTCGAGGCAAACATCCGCCGCGCCGACTTGGTGGTGGACCCGATCCCCTACGAGGACGCTTCGTTCGAATACATCACGGCGCACGACTTTCTGGAACA
The DNA here is from genome assembly GCA_028292305.1 of Rhodoferax sp. GTDB lineage: Bacteria > Pseudomonadota > Gammaproteobacteria > Burkholderiales > Burkholderiaceae_C > Rhodoferax_B. The sequence goes on along the minus strand of JAQGMQ010000267.1, from coordinate 1,681 downwards.
TATCCCAAGGCTGATCTACGCACCCGAACGGCGCAACGCGTTCATCGAAGTCATGAACGAGGTCTACCGCGTGCTAAAGGAAGGCGGGCTGTTCCTGTCGCTCACGCCGGCCTATCCGCACGCGGCCACGTTCCGCGATCCGACACATGTCAACTTCATTACCGATGAGACCTTTCCTCTGTATTTCGACTACGAGAACCGGTGGGCCAAGATCTATGGCTTCAAGGGCGCGTTCCGCATCGAGATGCAGGAGTGGCGCGGCATTCATTTGCTGACCGTGATGAAGAAGGTCGTGTTGCCCGACATGGTGGAAACTGCCGCTCCGGCCGCGGCGTGAACGGTCCGGACATGAGCACCCCCATGAGCGCGCAGGCCATCCTCGAGAAACTGGCGGGCCTCGCCAAGGACGTCAACGACGTGCTGCAGGACCCGTTCTTCGAATCGTGGTCCATGCAACGGCGCCACGTGATGATGGGCAAGCTGGCGGCCAGGCGCACGGCAGATGTCGGTGCCGTGTTCCTCGGCCACCACCTGCAGCATGCGCGCGCCACCAATGAGCGACGGGCTTTCATCCACCTGGCCGAAGACTTCCTGGACAACCCACCTACCGAGCTGCCGCCGAACAGCGTTTTCCTGCTGTTGAACAACGACATCGGCAAACGCCTGCCGCAGTACATCGCCTTCTACAACGCCCACCCCGAAGTGCTGTTCGTGGTGTGGGACTGGGATTCGCAGCACTGGATCTACATGAGCAGCGCGCTGGCCATGCATTCCGATGTCTATGTGCCCGCGTCGTCCGAAAACATCCACCTGCTGGCGCAATTCAATCCTTACACGCTGGGGCCGGTGTTCGCCGCCGCGCACCAGTGGTCGCGCCGGTTTCTTTTCGAACACATGGACCTGTTTCTGGCCGAGCGCAGCCGCGAGCCGCTGGGCATGCACGTGTTCTACGAAAACTATCCGCGCCGCAACCGCGCCATCGCCACGCTGGCCCAGAGCTTTCCCACCGTGGGCTTTGCCACGAACGCCTTCAAGGGCCGCTCCGACCTGGACAACCTGAAGGAATGGGCCGCACACAAGACGCACTGGATCGTGCCCGTGCTGGCCGGGGTACCGATCCGCATCTACAACGCGTTGGTCACCGGTGGCATTCCGATCCTGCCTTCGTTCTACAAAAACCTGCCCGAAATCTCGATCCTCGGCACGCTCCCCTCGTACTACCAGGTGGCCGATCTGCTGCAGGCGGCGGCCGTGAATGACGAAGCCGTGGCCAGGTTCGATGCCGGCGGTGAAAGCGCACTGGTGGCACGGCTCTCGGATGCGATCCAGCACCACCATATCGACGCGCGCTGCGAACAGCTGCTGCTGGCATTAGAAGACCTGCTCACCAGCGCGCTGAAGAACGACACCAGCCACCACTTGGGCTATATCGGTGCCAGGCTCTGAGCCCGCGCAAAACCATGGCCTACGCAACGCTTCCCAAGGAACGCATCACCGGGCGCAGCATCGACCTGCGGCCGGCCGACGTGGGCGACGCCGAGTTCGTACTCGCGCTGCGGCTCGACCCGGCACTCAACCGCCACCTGAACGCCACAGCGCCCGCCGTCGAGCCCCAGCGCGAATGGATCCAGCGCTGCAGGGCCGACCCGGGACAGTATTACTTCGTCATCGAGAACAAGCA
>JAQGMQ010000263.1 GCA_028292305.1 Rhodoferax sp. | reverse complement strand
TAGAAATCTTCCATCAGGTAGGTGTCGCCGCTGGGCCGGATGTTGGCGATCACCGGCACCTTGCGGCTGGCCGCGTCGAAGTCGGCCAGGCTCACCGCGCAGTGCGCACCGGCCCGCCGCGACATCGCCACCAGGTGGATGATGGCGTTGGTCGAGCAGCCCATGGCCATGGCCACGGCGATGGCGTTCAGGAAAGACCCGCGGCTGAGCACTTTCGCCGGGGTCAGGTCTTCCCAGACCATGTCGACCACGCGGCGGCCGCATTCGGCGGCCATGCGGATGTGGCCGGAATCGACGGCGGGGATCGACGAGGCGCCCGGCAGCGTCAACCCGCAGGCCTCGGCGATGCCGGTCATGGTACTGGCCGTGCCCATGGTCATGCAGTGGCCGTGGCTGCGCGCGATGCCGCCCTCCACTTCCAGCCATTGGGTGGCGTTGATCTTGCCGGCGCGGCGCTCGTCCCAGTACTTCCAGGTGTCCGAGCCCGAGCCCAGCACCTTGCCCTTGACGTTGCCGCGAAGCATCGGCCCGGCCGGCATGTAGACGAACGGATAACCCGCGCTCATGGCGCCCATCACCAGGCCGGGCGTGGTCTTGTCGCAGCCGCCCATCAGCACCACGCCGTCGATCGGGTGGCTGCGCAGCAGCTCCTCCGTCTCCATCGCCAGCATGTTGCGGTAGAGCATGGTGGTCGGCTTGACCAGCGACTCCGACAGCGAGATCGCCGGCAGCTCCAGCGGGAAGCCGCCGGCCTGCAGCACGCCGCGTTTCACGTCTTCCACACGCTGCTTGAAATGGCCGTGGCAGGTGCCGATGTCGCTCCAGGTGTTGATCACGGCGATGACCGGTTTGTCCACCCAGTCTTCGGGGCCGTAGCCCAGTTGCATGACGCGCGAACGGTGGCCGAAGGAGCGCACGTCGTCGGGGGCGAACCAGCGCGCGCTGCGCAGGTCTGCGGGGGTTTTCCGGGGGTTCGTCATGGGGTCGTCTCGTGGGTCATGGGAACGGGGTCGTGGACTCAGTCCATGACCAGTTTGTTGTCGATGATGATTTTGGCGTAACGCTTGCGGTCGGCGGCGATCAGCTCGGCGAAATCAGCCGGTGTGCCGCTCTTGGCCACGGCGCCCTGGGCCAGCAGTTGCTGCTGCACTTCGGGCGTGGCCACCGCCTGGCGCAGGCCTGTGGCGAGTTTGTCGACGATGTCCTTCGGTGTGCCGGCCGGTGCCAGCAGCCCGATCCAGGAGCCCGACTCGGCGCCGCTGATGCCGCTTTCCTGCAGCGTGGGCACGTCGGGCATGGCCGCCACGCGGGTCTTGCTGGTGATGGCCAGGGCCTTGAGCTTGCCGCTCTTGATGAAGCCCGAAGTCTCCAGCACCGACGCAAAGATCATGTCGACGCTGCCGGCCATCAGGTCGGTCATGGCCGCGCCGCCGCCCTTGTAGGGAATGTGCAGGATGCTGGTGCCGGTGGCGATCTTGAAGGTCTCGGCCGACAGGTGCGGCGAGCCGCCGTTGCCCGAGCTGGCATAGGTCAGCTTGCCCGGCGCCGCCTTGGCCATCGCCACCAGCTCCTTCACGTTGTTGGCGGCCAGCGTGCCGGTCACGGCCAGCACGAAGGGCAGCTCGGCGAACTGGCCGACGGGCACGAAGGCGGTGTCGGGGTTGTAGCTGAGCTTCTTGTAGAGCGTGGGGTTGATCGACTGCGTGCCGACATTGCCGATCAACAGCGTGTAGCCGTCGGCCTTGGCCCGCGACACCGACTCGAGCCCGACGTTGCCGCCCGCCCCGCCCTTGTTGTCGATGATCACCGGCTGGCCGACGATCAGCGCCAGCCGTTGTGCCACGATGCGCGTGCCGATGTCGGTGCCGCCGCCGGCCACGAAGGGCACGACCAGGGTAATGGGTCGGGTGGGCCAGGCGGCTGGCGCAGGCGTCTGCGTCTGCGTCTGCGCCTGGGCCGCGGTGCAGGCCAGCAGGCCGGCGGCGAGCAGCTTGAAGTGGCGTCGCTGCCGCTGGCTTGGGTGGGTCGTGGGCATGGGTTGTCTCCGTGGTCCGAATGGGTTCGTTGCAGCCAGGGCCGGCAGCGCCGCGGCAGCACCGGCAGGCCGGTGATGCGCGTGTGGTGTGGCGGCTTCCGCATCACGGCCTCAAGGCGCCAATAATGTTAGCGCTGTCATAACAATGATAAAACACGCTGCGGAGGGTCGTCAAGCTGGGCGCCAACGCTTTTGATTCGGGTAAACCCTGGATGGTATATCGCCGGCCCACGCGCCGCATGGCCACCTTCCGCGCCTGTCGATCTCCGCGAATGGCGCAATCATGTTACCGCTAACTTGTCTGTCGATTTGGCTGCGCGCGCGTCGCTGCGAGGCGCCGCGCCGACACGCACTGCTATCCTCCGAGACCACGCCGCGCCCTCCCCGCGCGCCGCCATCCGCCCAGAGCCTTCCGACATCTTGAGTGCCCATGATCAGAAAGACCGTTCATCCCGCCGGCCCGGCCCCTGCCAGCGCACCCGAGGTCGGCGTGCGGTCACAGGGTCGCGTCAACATCACCCTGGCCGACGTCGCCCGGGTCGCCGGCATTTCCACGATCACGGCCTCCCGCGCACTCAACAACCCGAATCTGGTGACCAGCGAGACGCGGCGCCGCGTCCGCGAAGCGGCGGCATCGGTGGGCTACGTGCCGCATCTGGCGGCGGGCAGCCTGCGGTCCAACCGGACGCGGCTGATCGCCTGCCTGGTGCCGACCATCGCCTCGGGCTCGGCGTTCCTGGTGGCGGTGCACGCCATGACCGAAGCCTTCACCGCCGCCGGCTACCAGGTGATGCTGGGTGAACGCGGCTACGACACCTCGCGCGAGGAGCAACTGGTGGAAGCCGTGGTGGCGCGCCGGCCCGACGGCATCGTCGTCACCGGCGTCATGCAGTCCGAAGCGGCCCGGCTGCGGCTGCGCAACGCGGGCGTGCCGATCGTCGAGACCTGGGACATGACGGAGACCCCGATCGACATGGTGGTCGGCTTCTCGCACATCCAGGCCGGCACCGCGATCGCCGAATACCTGCATGCCAAAGGCTACAAACGGGTGGGCATGGTGACCAACCGCGAGCCGCGCGGCGAAAAGCGGGCGCAGGGCTTCCGCGACACGGCCAGGCGGCTGCGGCTCGTGGCGCCAGGCGCCGATGTGCCCACGTTCACCATGGAGGCGCCTTCGCGCATGAAGCACGGCCGCGAAGGCCTGGCGCACCTGCTCGATGCGCATCCCGAGCTGGACGCCGTGTATTGCGCCTCCGACCTGGTGGCGCTGGGCGCCTTGATCGAAGCCCGCGCGCGCGGCCTCGACGTGCCGGGCAGGATCGCGGTGGTGGGCTTCGGCGATCTCGATTTCGCCCTGCACACCGACCCGCCGCTGAGCACGGTGCACGTGGACGGCGAAGCCATCGGCCGCCAGGCGGCCGCCTGCATCATCGACAGGCTGGCCGGCGCGCCCGTGCTGCCGGCCGTGCGCGACCTGGGCTTTGCGATGGTCGCCCGCGAGAGCGCCTGACAGCCCGGCTTCAAGGCTGAATTTCGAGGGTAAGTACCAAGCAGAAAAGCCTTGTCGGATCAAAATGACATCGATATCATTTGCCCATTGACATCGATACCATCTTGAAAGAGGCAAGGCATGCTGGACCAATCTCGCGGCGTCTACATCGTTACGCAAACCCCCTTCGACGCTACCGGAGACATCGACCTGGCAAGCGTCGACTCGCTGGTCGACTTCTACCTGCAGCACGGCGCGGACGGACTCACGGTGCTGGGTGTCGCCGGTGAGGCCGGCAAGCTCACGCCGGACGAAGCCAGCGCCGTGGCCCGACGCTTCATCCAGCGCGCCAACGGCAAGCCGGTGATCGTGGGCGTCAGCAACCCCGGCATCGCGCAACTGCGCGACCTGACCGCCAAGGTGATGGACATGGGCGCGGCCGGCGTGATGATCGCGCCGCCCAACGGACTGCGCACCGAGGAAGAACTGTTCGCCTACTTCGCCGGTGTTTTCACGCAGATCGGCGACGTGCCGACGGTGCTGCAGGACTTTCCTTTTTCGACCGGCACCTGGATGTCGGTGGCCTCGATCCTGACGCTGGTCGAACGCCATCCGCAAATCCAGCTGCTGAAGGAAGAGGACTTGCCGAGCATCACCAAGATCACCAAGCTGCGTGCGGCGCAGGGCCGGCGCATCGCCATCCTGACCGGCAACAACGCGATGTTCCTGCCGCTGGAACTGGGCCGCGGCATCGACGGGCCGATGGCCGGCTTCTCGCATCCCGAGATGTTGTCGGGCGTGTACCGGCTGTTCCAGGAAGGCCGGGTCGAAGAAGCCAACGACCTGTTCGACCGCTACCTGCCCTTGCTGAGTTATGAGAACCAGAGCCAGTGGGGCGTGGCCGTGCGCAAGGAAATCTTGCGCCGGCGCGGCGCGATCCGCCACGCCACGATGCGCCAGCCCGGCCCGAAGCTGACGGGCGTCGACCTGGGCGAGATCGACATGCTGGTGCGCCGCGTGCAACGCGCGGTGGCCGCGCTTTCCTGAAGCCCACACGCCCAAAAACGAATCCGAAGGAGACAGACATGCGATGGACCCGAACCCTTGGGCTTGGCTTGCTCAGCCTGGCCTGGTGCGCTGCAGCCGCGGCACAGACCTACCCCGCCAAACCGGTCATGGCGGTCGTGCCGTTCCCGCCCGGCGGCTCGTCCGACGCGGTGATGCGGGTCATGTCCGCCAGGATGAGCGAGCTGCTGGGCCAGCCTCTGGTGCTGGAGAACAGGCCCGGTGCGAACGGCTCCATCGGCGCCGGCTTCGTGGCCAAGTCACCAGCCGATGGCTACACCCTGCTGATCGGTTCGGTGGGCACCTATGCCATTACCCCGCTGCTGCTGAAGACCGCGCCCGATCCGCGGAAGGACTTCGACCTGTTGACGGTGGCGGTGCGCACCCCCAACGTGGTGGTGGTGCCTGCCAGCTTCGCGCCCAACACCATGGACGAACTCATCGCCTACATGAAGAAGAACCCGGAGAAGGTGGCCTTTGCATCGGCGGGCATCGGGTCGACCGACCACCTGTCGTCGCTGCTGTTGTGGCAGAAGACCGGCACCAAGGGTTTGCATGTGACCTACAAGGGCGGCGGCGCGGCCATCACCGACCTGATCGCCGGGCATGTGCAGGTGCTGATCAGCAACCTCGGCGTGTTGACCGGCCACATCGCCAGCGGCCGGCTGAAGGCGCTGGCGGTCACGTCCGACAAACGCGTGCCCGAGCTGCCCAATGTGCCGACCCTCGCCGAAGCCGGGCTCAAGGGCCTGGAGGTCTATTCATGGCAGGGCATTGCCGCACCAAAGGGCTTGCCCAAACCGGCGCACGACAAGCTGGTCGCAGCGCTCAACCAGACCCTCAGGGACCCCGGCGTGAAGAAGCAGCTGGAGGGCGCCGGCTTCGAGGTCGTCAACAACACCCCGGAAGAATTCGCCAGCCTGCTCTCGGGCGAGATCACGCGCTGGAAAACCGTGATCGACACCGCGGGCATCACCGCCGAATAGGTCACCGAACAGGTCGCCGAACAGGCCATCGGCCACCGCACCTCAGCCGACCCATCCAACCACCCGCAATCTGGAGCCCCCAATGACCGCCATCAACCGCGTCGAATTCATCGACTTCGAATACGAGGTGCAAAACCTCGCCGCCGAGACCGAGCACACCCACAACCACGTCGCCTACAAGAAGGGCGCCAGGATGAAGATGCGCAAGTACGCGATCGTCATCGAGGCCGACGACGGCTCGCGTGGCGAGTACGTGACGATGTGGGGCGGCAACCGCCCTGCCCTGGCCCAGGGCCTGATGCTCGCGCCCAACCTGCTGGGCCGCGATCCGGCCCTGCGCGAAGACATCTACGACGACTGCAAGCGCCTGCTGCACCACTTCGACCACATGGGCTACGGCGCCATCGACATCGCGCTGTGGGACCTGGAAGGCAAGCGCCTGAACGCCAGCATCCAGCGCATGCTGGGCGGCTACCGCAAGCGCCTGAAGGCCTACGCCAGCACCTTCCATGGCGACCACGCCGGCGGTCTCGACAGCCCGCAGGCCTTCGGCGACTTCGCCGTGCAGTGCAAGGAGATGGGCTACCAGGGCTACAAGATCCACGGCTGGTTCGACGGCGACAAGAAGGCCGAGTCCGCCATCATCCTGGCCGCGCGCAAGGCCGTCGGCCCCGACATGGATTTGATGTACGACGGCGCCTGCGACCTGAAGACCTTCGCCGATGCCTTGTACGTCGGCAAGGCCTGCGACGAGGCCAACTACTTCTGGTACGAAGACCCCTACCGCGACACCGGCGTTTCGGCCTTCTCGCACCGGAAGCTGCGCGAGATGCTGAAGACCCCGCTTTTGATCGGCGAACACGTGCGCGGGCTGGAGCCCAAGGCCGACTTCATCATGGCTGGCGGCACCGACTACGTGCGCGTCGATCCCGAATACGACTCCGGCAACACCGGCGCCAAGAACATCCACTTTCAAGGAGAGAGACATGAAACG
>JAQGMQ010000257.1 GCA_028292305.1 Rhodoferax sp. | reverse complement strand
AGGCCGCGCTTCTGCGCTTCCTGCATGAAGATTTCGCGGGCGATCACTTCTTCCTTGATCTGGCCTTCGATTTCAGGCGTCACCGGGCGGCCGGACTTGGCCACCTGCTGCGACAGCGTGTCGGCACGCGACTTGGGCACGGCCTTGCCGTTGACGATGGCCAGGTTCTGCGACATGGCCGGCAGGGCCACGGAGCCCAGTACGGCGGCTGCCACCAGGGCAGAGATCAGGTTTTTTTTCATGGTTGTCCTCAGGATGCGTCGCTGACAAGCGAGCGGTCAATGAAAGGGTGGGATGGGGGTGGAAAGAAGGAAGGGTTGGGATGACAGGACGGCCGGCGCAACGCGCTCAGAGCACTTCGATCGCAATGGCGTGCAGACCTTGGTCCATAAAATCTTGCAGCGCATCATACACAAGCCGATGGCGCGCCACGCGGGGCCGGCCTTCGAAAAGCGGCGAGGCGATGCGCACCCGGAAATGGGTGCCGAAACCGGTACCGCTGGCGCCTGCGTGGCCCGCGTGCGCGGCGCTCTCGTCAAGCACCTCGAGCTGCGTCGGTACCAGCTTGTCGCGCAGGCGTTCTTCGATTTGCGCCGTGGTGGTGGTGAACAGGTCGGTCATGGTATCAGGCCCCGGGCGTGCCGCCTTTTTCGGCGGCCTCCACCTTGTCGGCCAGCTCGTCCTCGGCTTTCAGGTGGCGCGACACATAGATGCCCTGGCCGACGATGAACAGCAGCGGGAACACATAACCCCAGAGCTTGAAATTAACCCATTGCTCGGTCGAGTAATAGGCCGCCACGTAACCATTGATGAGCGCCATGAACACGCAGTAGCTGAGCCAGACCAGGTTCAGCCGCATCCATACCGCGTCGGGCAGGTCGAGCTGGCTGCCGAGCATCAGCTTCAGGAAATTCTTCTTCAGGCCCCAGAGCGCGAAGGCCAGCCCGACAGCCATCGCCAGATACAGCACGGTCGGCTTCCATTTGATGAAGGTTTCATCGTGCAACACCAGCGTGAGCATGCCGAACACCAACACCAAGGCCAGCGTGGCCTTCTGCATGGTCTGCAGCTTCTTGTCGATGGCGTAGACGATGCCCATCTGGATCAGCGTGGCGGCCATCAGCACGCCAGTCGCGATGAAGATGTTGGTCATCTTGAAAGCGCCGAAGAACAGCAGAATGGGCAAGAAATCGAGCAGAAGTTTCATGGGAAATTGGGTGCGCGGCAGCTCATCAATGGGCCGCCGCGTGGGTGGTACGCGCCTCGCCGAGGGGCCGGCAAAGGTGGCCCCATTCTCGGCGAAAACTCAGGCTGCCTTTTCGGGCTCGAAACCGAGCGATGCCGAGTTCATGCAATACCGCAAGCCAGTGGCCGAAGGGCCGTCGTCGAACACGTGGCCCAGGTGCGCACCGCATTTGGCGCAGACCGTTTCGACGCGGCGCATGCCGTGGCTGGTGTCGACGATTTCGCGGATGGCGCCGGGGTCGGCGGCTTCCGAGAAACTGGGCCAGCCGCAGCCGGCGTCGAATTTGGTGGCCGAGTCGAACAGTTTGGCGCCGCAGCACATGCAGGTGTAGGTGCCGTCGGCCCAGTTGGCGTTGAATTTGCCAGTGAAAGGGCGCTCCGTGGCGGCATGGCGCGTGACCTGGAAGGCGGCCGGCTCGGCGCCTTTTTCAGCCAGTACGGCTTTCCATTCGGCGTCGGTTTTCTCGATGGTGTTTTGGGTCATGATGAACAGCTGATTTCGATGGAGGAAGCCCAGTCGGGCGGAAATCCGGCGTAACTCTCGAACTCCGGATGTTCGTCAAATGGGGTCTGGAGCAGCGTTAGCAACGTATGGACCCCCGAAAAGTCTTTTAGTTTCGCCTGGCGAATGGCTTCTTCGCCCAGATGGTTGCGCAGCACGAACTTCGGATTCGTCGCCAGCATCAGCACGCCGGCCGCGCCACGGTCCGATGGGCCAAGGCGCTCCTGATACTGTAGCAGCCAGGCGTCGAAAGCCGCCCGGTCCAGAAACAGGTCGCGCACCGCCTCGGCACCCTGGCCCGGCATGCCGGCCACCCAATGGCTGAGCCGGCGCCAGAAAATCGTGTGGTCGACCTGGGTCTGCGCCAGCAATTGCAGCACCGATTCGGTCAGGCTGTGGTCGGTTTCGGCCACGTCGAAGAGCCCCAGTTTGGCGCGCATCCGTGCCAGCAGCGCCCGCGGAAAGTCGGTCTTGTACGACTCGAGCGCCGCCAGTGCGTGGGCTTGGTCTTCGATCAGCGGCAGCAGCGCCTGGCCCAGGCAGAACAGGTTCCAGTAAGCCACGTTGGGTTGGCGGTTGAAGGCGTAGCGGCCCTGGTTGTCGCTGTGGTTGCAGATGTGCGCCGGGTCGAAGCCGTCGAGAAACTGGAAAGGCCCATAGTCGATGGTCAGGCCCAGGATGCTCATGTTGTCGGTGTTCATCACGCCGTGGCAAAAGCCTACCGCCTGCCACTGCGCCACCATCTCGGCGGTGCGCCCGCTCACGGCCTGCAACAGCGCCGCGTAGGGGCTGCCGCCAAAGGCCGCGGTGGCCTCTGCGGAGCGGCATTCCGGGTAGAAATTGTCGATGACGAAATCGGCCAGGGCGCGCAGCTCGGCCGTCTGCTCGCGCGCCGAAAAATGTTCGAAATGGCCAAAGCGGATGAAGCTCGGCGCCAGCCGCGTGACCACGGCCGCGGTTTCGATTTCCTCGCGGCGCACCGGGGCGTCGGAGCCCGTAAGGCACAGTGCACGCGTGGTCGGCACGCCGAGGCCGTGCATGGCTTCGCTGCACAGGAATTCGCGGATGCTGGAGCGCAACACGGCACGGCCGTCGCCCATGCGCGAATACGGCGTGGGGCCCGCACCTTTCAATTGCACTTCCCAGCCGGTCTCTTCAGCCAAGCCGACCGTTTCGCCAAGCAGAATGGCCCGCCCATCACCGAGCTGCCCCGCCCACACGCCGAACTGGTGGCCGCTGTAGACGCTGGCCAACGGCGCCATGCCCGGCAGTTGCGCGTTGCCGGTGAAAACCTGCAGCGCCGCGTCCGAGGCCAGCCAGCCGGCATCCACGCCCAGGGCCTGCGCCGCGTCGGGGCTTTGCGCGATCCAGTAGGGTGCGGGCAAGGGCCGCGGCTGGAGTGCCGTGGAGAACGCGGGGCCGAGGCCGGCGAAGCCGTTGCGCCAGTGCAGGCCACCGGACGCAGCAGCGGCAGCTCGGGTATCGGGCGTTGTTTCGAGTTCGGATTGCATCGGCGAATTGTCCGGCACTTGGCTTGGACCCGCTCTGCGCAGGTCATTGCGCCCGCTACACCCGAGCCGCACGGCTGACATGCAGTTACCTCGAACTGACAAACAGGCGACTCGTTGGCCCCAAACGGGCGCCAAACCGGCGCAAACCAAGTAGAAGCCCCACGCTGTGGCGGTGCTGTGCCGGGCAATACTCTGCAGCGCGATACGCTTTTATAAAACTTCAAGGAGGAAGCCATGCTGGGCTTGATGCAGGACCAACCGCTGTTGATTTCGTCGTTGATCCAATTTGCCGATCGGCACCACGGGGATGTGGAAATCGTGTCGCGTCGCATCGAAGGCGACATCCACCGCACGACGTGGAGCGGCATTGCCAAGCGCGCGCGCCAGGTGGCGCATGCGCTCGACGGGCTGGGCCTGGGCTTCAGCGACCGCGTGGCCACGCTGGCCTGGAACGGTTACCGGCATCTGGAGATGTATTTCGGCGTGAGCGGCTCGGGCCGCGTGCTGCACACGGTCAACCCGCGGCTGCACCCTGACCAGATCGCCTGGATCACCAACCACGCCGAAGACCGCGTGCTGTGTTTCGACGCCACGTTTCTGCCCATCATCCAGGCCATCCACACCCGGTGCGAGACCGTAGAGCACTGGGTCATGCTGTGCGATGCGGATGCCCTGCCCGCCGACACCGGCATTCCCAACCTGCGCAGTTTCGACGCCTGGGTCGACGCCCAGTCGAGCGACTACGTGTGGCCGGTGTTCGACGAAAACTCGGCCTCGAGCATGTGCTACACCAGCGGCACCACCGGCAACCCCAAGGCCGCGCTGTACAGCCACCGCTCGACCTCGCTGCATGCCTATGCCGCGGCCCTGCCCGACGTGATGTGCCTGAGCGCGCGTGACGCGGTGTTGCCGGTGGTGCCGATGTTCCATGTCAACGCCTGGGGAATTCCGTACAGCGCGGCGCTGACCGGCTGCAAGCTGGTGTTCCCCGGCAGCGGCATGGATGGCAAATCGATCTACGAACTCATCGAAGGCGAGGGCGTGACCTTCGCCGCCGGCGTGCCCACGGTCTGGCAGATGCTGCTGGGCCACATGCGCCCGACAGGCTTGAGGTTTTCCACCCTGAAGCGCACCGTGATCGGTGGCTCGGCCTGCCCGCCGGCCATGATCCACGCGTTCCAGGACGACTACGGCGTCGAGGTGCTGCATGCCTGGGGCATGACCGAGATGTCGCCGCTCGGCACCTTGTGCACGCTCAAGAACAAACACCTAAGCCTGCCCAAGGACGAGCAGAT
>JAQGMQ010000239.1 GCA_028292305.1 Rhodoferax sp. | reverse complement strand
TTCTGCTGCAGGTACTTGAGCGTCCAGAAGCGCTCCATGCCGCCCTGGTAACCGTTGTAGGCCGCGTAAGCTGCGTCGAACATCGAGATGATCGAGAACAGCTCGGCGTCCTTGGGTTTGAACGGCGCTGCCAGCGCGGCAGTCTTGCCGTGGCGCGCGCAGGCGATGATCTGCCATTGGTTCACGAGGTCGGTGTACCGGCGCAGCGGAGACGTGCTCCAGGCGTAACTCTTGACCCCGATGCCGGCATGCGGCAGCGCCTTGGTGCCCATGCGGACCTTCACGCCGGGCGCCAGACTGGCCTGGCTGCGGTAGATGCCCGGCACACCGTTGTCGGCCAGCCAGTTGCCCCAGGTGCTGTTGGCCAGGATCATGGCTTCGGCCACGATCAGGTCGAGTGGCGAACCGCGCTGGCGCGTACTGATCAACACCTGTTCATTGCCCGTCGGCTCCGCACCCTCATTGCCCACCAGCCTGAAGTTGTAGTCGGGCCGGTTGAAGTTCTCAGGCTTGCCGCGCACCACTTCGCGCAAGGCCTTGAGGTGCTTCGCCATGCGGTACAGGAACGACAGTTCAACCCGCTCCACCCGCGCGTGCGCCAGCTTGGTTTCGTGTTCGAAGGCGGGGTCTTCCAGCCACTGCGCCGTCACCAGGGTGTCGAGCTGGTCGTGGCGCAAATTTGCCGCGATCGGTACGCGCTCGAGGCGGGTTTCCGAAGCCTTGATCTCCAGCGTGGCCTCGTCCATCGTCACGTACAGCGACACCGCGGGGCAATCGCGGCCTTCCTGCAAGGTGTAGCTCTGCACCACGGCGTCGGGCAGCATCGTCACCTTGTAGCCTGGCATGTACACCGTGGACAGCCGCGTGCGGCCGACCTGGTCGATGGCGTCGCCCGGGCTGAGCGCCAGCCCCGGCGCGGCGATGTGGATGCCCACGGTCACCGTGCCGCTGCCCAGGCCCTGGACCGACAGCGCATCGTCGATTTCGGTCGTCTGCGAGTCGTCGATCGAATACGCCTGAACCGGCGCCAAGGGCAGTTCGTCCTTGATGACCGGCGCTTCGAGCGCGGGAAAGCCCGTGCCCTTGGGGAAGTTTTCGAACAGGAAGCGCCGCCAGTGGAACTGGTAGGGCGAATCGATCGCGCCGGCCTTCTGCAACAGCAGCAGCGGCGGCGTATGGGTGGCGCGCGAGGCTTCGACCACCGCCTTGTACTCGGGGGCGTTTTTGTCGGGCTTGAACAGAATCTTGTACAGCTGATCGCGCACGGCGGGCGGGCATTCGCCCCGGCCAAGCTCTTCGGCCCAGGTGGCGATCTGCTGCAGCAGTTGCTGCTTCTTTTCGATGGCGACCAGCGCCTGCTGAAGGATCTCGGCCGGCGCCTTGCGGAAGCGGCCCTTGCCAGCGCGACGAAAGTAGTGCGGCGCCTCGTACAAGCGGAATAGCGCGGCGACCTGCTGTTCCTGCGTGGCGGCGGCGCTGAAATACTCGCGCGCCAGGTCGGCGAAGCCGAAGTCGTCTTCGGGTGCGAATTCCCAGGCCAGGTCGAGCTCGATGGTCTGGCTCAGGGTCTGCGCGTCGCGCATCAGCGCGGCGGGCGCGGGCTTTTCGAATTTGAGCAGCAGGTTGGCGGACTTCACCTTGACCCGCTTGCCGCTATCGAGCTCCACCTGAGCCGACGACTCGGCCTCGGAGAGCACGCGCCCCGCCATGAATTTTCCAGCTTCTTCAAATAGTGCAAACATGGGCCGGATTGTCCCATGCGGGCCAGCCAGTCCCCCCGGCCCGCGGTTGCCCCGTCGCTGCGCTTCAGGCCAAGTCGAGAAAACCCATGATCGCGTCGAGGTGGGCGTCAAAATCGCTGAGCGCATGGTCGCCCCCTTCCAGCAGCCTGATGCGCGCGCCGGCGTAGCGGCCCGTCATCTCGCGCCAGTCCAGCACCTCGTCGCCCTTGGCAATCACGGCCATGACTTGGTCTACGTCGGCGGGCAGAGGGGTCTGTGGGCATTCCAGCGCCCGCAGTTCGTCGACGAATTCCGGGCGGAAGTGGAAGTGCTGGGCGGGATCGTGCCAGGCCGTCTGGTCGCCGATGTAGCGGGCGAGATCCCGCGCCGGGTCCACCGCCGGGTTCAGCAGCACGGTACGGCAGCCTGTCTGTTGCATCACCCAGGTGGCGTAGAAGCCACCGAGCGACGAGCCGATCACCGCCATCGAGGTGCGCGGCCAGCCGGCGATGCCCTCGGCCACCATCGCCATGGCCTCGCGGGGTGACGGCGGCAGCTGCGGACACCACCAGGCCACTGCCGGATGCAGGGTTTGCACGCGGGCCGCCACCGCCTGCGCCTTGGCAGAACGCGGTGAAGATCGAAAGCCGTGAAAGTAGAGCAGGTGCGTGGTAGGCATATTGAGGATGCTATTAATCAGGGAGCAAAGCTTTGCTTGGACTTAGCTTGTATTCTCGTTAGGATCGCAGAGCCTAGCCCGTCCGAAAACACCACAGAGTGCCGCTTCTTTTATGCCAGACCGATCCCCCAACGAAATCGCCCGCGACACCTTCAAGTTGCTGGCGGTGAAACGACTGGCACCGACACCCGAGAACTACCAGGTGCTGTACCACGAGGTGGCGGGCACCCTGGCGCCGGCGCATTTTCCGTCGGAACACTTGCGCAAGATCGCCGGCCTGTTGCCAGCCAAGAACCCGGGCCAGCAGAAACACCTCGGCCTGCTGAATTCGGCCATTGGCCAGCGCAGCTGGGACGGTGTGCAGAATGCCTTGATCGGCTTTGCCGGTTTCGGCATGGTGGTGCCCAGTGGCCACAGCGAACCCGCGCCGCTGACCGCAACGCCGCCACCGCCAGGCCCGCTGGCCACACCGGAATTCCTCGAACAGATCGCCCGGCTGATTGAAAACGCGCTGCCCGCACTGGGCAACGACGACGTGCGCTTCATCGAGCAGGCGCGCGAACTGCTGCAGATGCTGCGCCAGGCGCCGGTCGACCTGATCCGCATGAAGTCCATGCTGGGCAACTTCAGCCACAGGTTGTCGTTCACCGCCGAAGACCAGTCCGAGATCCGCGCCACGCTGTTGCACCTGCTGCACATGGTGTTTGAGAATATCGCCGAGCTGTGCATCGACGACCGCTGGCTCAAGGGGCAGATCGACGCGTTGATGGAAGCTTCCACGCCGCCGCTCACGCTGCGCCGCCTGGACGACGTACAGCGCCGCCTGAAGGACGTGATCTTCAAGCAGACCGAGGCCAAAGGCCGGGCCTATGAAGCGCAGGCGCAGATGCAGCAGTTGCTGGCCACCTTCGTCGACCGGCTGTCGCTGATGACCGAGTCGAGCAGCGTCTACCACGGCACCATCGAAGAATGCGCGCGCCAGATCGAACAGGCCAAGAGCATCGAAGAGCTCGGCCCGGTGCTGCAGAACGCCATTCAGGCGACGCGGCACATGGCTACCGAAACCCTGGCCTCGCGCGACGAGCTGCAGGCCATGCGCGAGAAAACCGAATCCGCCGAAGCCGAGATCAGCAAGCTGCACCACGAACTCGACCGTGTGAGCGCACAGGCGCGGCACGACCCGCTCACCGGCGCCTTGAACCGGCGCGGGCTCGACGAAGCCATGCAGCGAGAAATCTCCACCGCCAGGCGCAAGGGCACCCACCTGTGCCTGGCCCTGCTCGACATCGACAACTTCAAGAAGCTCAATGACGACCTCGGCCACGAGGCTGGCGACGAGGCCCTGAGCCACCTGGCCAACGTGACCCGCGAATGCATGCGCCCGCAGGACACGCTGGCCCGCTATGGCGGTGAAGAATTCGTGATCCTGCTGCCCGACACCGACCTCGACCATGGCATCGCCACGCTGACGCGCCTACAACGCGAGCTCACCAAAAAATTCTTCCTGCGCGACAACCTGAAGGTGCTGATCACCTTCAGTGCTGGCGTGGCCCAGCTGGCGCCCGACGAGTCGGCCATCGACGGCATCAAGCGCGCCGACCAGGCCATGTACATCGCCAAGCGCACGGGCAAGAACCGGGTGCTCGGCGGATGAGCGTGCTGCATCCGTACCCCCACCCGCGTTCATCCCTCCTTCCGACCAGCCCCATGTCGTCCTTGCCTCCAGGCACCAATCCCCCCGAGCCCGGTGCCTCCTCCATCTCGGGCGCGCCAGTGACGGCCGCCGCGCCGGCCGAAGCGCGCACGGCTTTCGACGAACTCAAGACCCCGCTCGACCACCTGATCGAACGCATGCAGCGCCGGGGCGAATTCCCGGCGCTGTCGGCGGCGGTGGCCGGCATCCAGAACGCAGCCAATTCCGACCGGCAAAGCGTCAGCGAACTGACCCACGAGGTGCTGAAGGACGTGGCGCTCACGCAGAAGCTGCTGCGCCTGGTCAACAGCGTGCACTACGCTCACGCCGGCCGCGGCACGGTCAGCACGGTGTCGCGTGCCGTGGCGCTGGTCGGCTTCGACGCGGTGCGCAACCTGGCGCTGAGCCTGGTGCTGCTGGAGCACATGCGCGACACCAAACATGCCGAACGCATGCGCGAGGAATTCCTGCGCGCGCTGATGGCCGGCTCGGTGGCCAGCGCGCTGTGCCCGCTGTCGTCCGAAAGCGAAGAAGTCTTCATCGGCGCGATGTTCCAGAACCTCGGCCGCATGCTGGCGTCGTTTTACTTTCCCCTCGAGTCCGCCGAGATTCGTGCGCTGGTCGCCTCGGGCAAATACGCCACAGGGGAAGAGGGCGCGGCCATGAAGGTGCTGGGCCTGGGCTTCGAGGAATTCGGCACCGGCGTCGCCAGGTTGTGGGGCCTGCCCGAAAACCTGCAGCGCTGCATGCGCAAACCGGTGGGTACGCCGCCGGTACGTCCGCCCGAGCTGGCCGCCGAACGCCAACGTTGGATCGCGCTGGCCGGGAATGCCGTGGTCGAGGCCCTGCTGCAGGGCGGCGGCGCGCACTTGCGGCAAGCGGCCGAGCGCTATGCCCGTGCGCTGGGCCAGCAGCCGCAGGAAATACTGGACGCAACCCAGCGCGCACGCGAAAAGCTGGCCGTGCTGGCCGAAGTGTTGAATCTGCAACCCGCGCCGGGTTCGGTGGCCAGCCAACTGCTGTTGTCATCACCCGCTGAACAGCCGGCCGCACCGGCCGAAGATGCACTCGCGCCGCACGCACTGAAGGCGTCGCCGCCGTCGCCTTCCGAATTCGCGCCACTGGCCCGCCGCAACAGCCCGCAGGTCGTCGATCTGCTGGCCGCTGGCGTGCACGACATCGCCACGGTGATGAGCGAGCCGTTCCAGGTGAACGACGTGGTGCGCATGGTGCTGGAGACCATGTTCCGCGCGCTCGGCTTTCAGCGCATCGTGTTCTGCCTGCGCGACGCCAAGACCGACACGCTGGTCGGCCGCCTCGGCCTCGGCGAAGACTGGATGCCGGTGATGCACGCGATGAAGGTGCCGCTGAAGGCGCCGGGCGACCTGTTCGCGGCCGTCTGCCTGAAGGGCGCCGACACGCTGATCACTGACACCACCGAGCCGCGCATGGCCGCGCGCCTGCCAGGCTGGTACCGGCAGCACGTGCTTGCCCAGGCCTTCCTGCTGCTGCCGCTGATGTCCAAGCAATTGCCTTTCGCGCTGATCTATGCCGACCACGCCGCGCCCGGCGGCATCGTGCTCGACGAGAAAGAACTGGCGCTGCTACGCACCCTGCGCAACCAGGCCGTCACCGCGTTCCGGCAACACGGTTGACGGCGGCTGCGTTGCCCCGCCGAGCGGCGCGGTTATCGTTGCAACCGGCGACCGCACTAGCATCGATAATTCGGCATGTCCGTCGTTTTTGAAAAACCGCCCCTGTGGCAACGCGCCACGCCTTTGTTCCGCGGGTTCGACGGCCCGCTCGCATTCGCTGTGTTCATGCTGGTGTGCGCCGGCCTGCTCACCATGTATTCGTCCGGCTACGACCACGGCACGCGTTTCGTGGACCATGGCCGCAACATGCTCCTGGCCGGCGGCATCATGTTCGTCATCGCGCAGATCCCGCCGCAACGGCTGATGCTGGCGGCCGTGCCGCTGTACACGCTGGGCGTGACGCTGCTGGTCTGCGTGGCGCTGTTCGGCATCACCAAGAAGGGCGCGCAGCGCTGGATCAACCTCGGCGTGGTGATCCAGCCCAGCGAAATCCTGAAGATCGCGATGCCGCTGATGCTGGCCTGGTGGTTCCAAAGGCGCGAAGGCCAATTACGCTCGCTGGATTTTCTGGTGGCCGGGCTGCTGCTGATCGTGCCCGTGGGGCTCATCATGAAGCAGCCTGACCTGGGCACTTCGTTGCTGGTGCTGGCTGCGGGCCTGGCGGTCATCTTCTTTGCCGGCCTGAGCTGGAAGCTGATCGCCCCGCCGGTGTTGCTGGCGCTCATCGGCGTGGCGCTGGTGGTGAGCTTCGAGTCGCAGATCTGCGCCGACGGCGTGCGCTGGCCCATCCTGCACGACTACCAGCAGCAGCGCATCTGCACGCTGCTCGACCCGCGCAAGGACCCGCTCGGCA
>JAQGMQ010000226.1 GCA_028292305.1 Rhodoferax sp. | reverse complement strand
CCAATTTCAAGCAGTGGCTGCCGCACGGACTGCACCCGTTGATCGAGTCCGGCATCCTGCTGGCGTCGATGGCGGCGGTGTTGCTGAACCTGTTCTTCAACGGCGCCAAATATGATTTCCAGGCCACCGTGCGCGCCGCCATGTCCGATGGCGGACACTGACGGCTTTTACCTGCTCGCCAAGCCCATGAACGATTTTCTGACGCGCCGCCGACTCGCGCTCGGCGCCTCCGCCCTGCTCGCCTCGCCCTTCATCGCCGGCTGTGCCGCCTCACCCGTGCCTGGCGAAAAGCCGGAGTCGCGGCAGGAGGCGCGCACCCTTTCCGTGGGCGCCTTGTTCGCTGGCAAAGTCGACGACCACGGCTTCATGGAAAGCGGCTGGCGCGGCCTGGAACGCGCGCGCGACGAGCTCGGCGCGCAGACGCGTTTCATCGACGGCGTGGCACCGCGCAAGCCGCTGCTGGTCAAGGCGCTGGCCGACCTGGTGGGCTCGGGCGTCGACCTGGTGGTGGCCCACGGCGGGCAGAACAACGAGGCCTGCGCCGAAGTCGCCGCGCAGTTTCCGCGTTGCCAGTTCGCGGTGACCCAGGGCGCGGTGACCGGTGCCAACCTGGCCAGCTACGAAGTGCTGCAGGAAGAGTCGGCCTACCTGGCCGGCGTGCTGGCCGCGCTCACCACGAAGACGGGCGTGGTCGGCCACATGTCGGGCATCCGCGTGCGGCCCGGGCTCAAGGGCCGCGCGGCGTTTGCGGCCGGCGTGCGCGCCACCGATCCGAAGGTGCGGCTGCTGACCAATTTCTCGGGCAACCAGGACGACAACGCGCTGTCGCAACGCATCGCGCTGGCGCAGATGTCCGCGGGTGCCGACATCATCTTCACCATGCTCAACGCCGGGCGCAACGGCGTCACCCAGGCCTGCCGCGCGCGCGGCACGCGGCAGATCGGCAACGTGGTCGACTGGGTGGCGGTGGATGCGCAGGTGTTCGTGGGCTCGGCCATCGCCGACGTGGGCATCGGCGTGTTCGAAGCCGTGCGGGACCTGCGCGACGGCAAGTTCCCCGCGGGCGAGGTGCGGAAGGTCGGCCTGGCCAACCCGCAGGCGGTGCGGCTGGCCATGGCGCCCGACGTGCCGGTCGGCGTGCGCCAGCGCATCGCCGAGGTGGCCGACCACATCGCGCAGGGCCGCACCACCGTGCCTGAAAACTACGACGGCGCTGAATTCGCTACGCCGGCCTGAACATTCAATGCGGACTTTGTTGCAGCGCACAACACGGATGTAGCAGACGGCCGCGCACAGCCGAGTTCTTCGTAGCATGGCTTTACCTGTTTGCGCGTTTGTACGTAGTGCCCCGCGCGTGAACGTGCCCCGGCTTTGGGGTAGGCTCGGAGCTTCCTGCACCATGTCCGAGGAGATAAGAATGAGCACGAACCTTTCGCCGGCCGAGATGGCCCTGCGCGACGCAGCCCGCGAATACCACAGCACCCCGACCCGGGGCAAGATCTCCGTCACCCCCACCAAGCCGCTGTCGAACCAGCGCGACCTGTCGCTGGCGTATTCGCCGGGCGTGGCCTATCCGTGCCTGGACATCGAGCGCGACCCTTCGCTGGCCGCCGAATACACCTCGCGCGGCAACCTGGTCGGCGTGATCACCAACGGCACGGCCGTGCTCGGCCTGGGCAACATCGGCCCGCTGGCCTCGAAGCCGGTGATGGAAGGCAAGGGCTGCCTGTTCAAGAAGTTCGCCGGCATCGACGTGTTCGACATCGAGCTCGCCGAGAACGACCCCGACAAACTGGTCGACATCATCGCCGCCATGGAGCCCACGCTCGGTGGCGTGAACCTCGAAGACATCAAGGCGCCCGAGTGTTTCTACATCGAGCAGAAGCTGCGCGAACGCATGAACATCCCGGTGTTCCATGACGACCAGCACGGCACGGCCATCATCTCGTCGGCCGCGCTCCTGAACGGCCTCGAGCTGGTGGGCAAGAAGATCGAAGACGTGAAGATCGCGGTCTCGGGCGCGGGCGCCGCCGCACTCGCCTGCCTGGACGTGATGGTCGGCCTGGGCGTGCAGCGCAAGAACGTCTATGCCGTCGACTCCAAGGGCGTGATCTACCACGGCCGCGCCGGTGGCTTCGACGCATCGAAAGAGCGTTATGCGCAGGACACCTCGGCGCGTACGCTGGCCGACGTGGTCGACGGCGCCGACGTGTTCCTGGGCTGTTCGGCCGCGGGCGTGCTGACGCAGGCGATGGTCAAGACCATGGCCGACAAGCCGATCATCCTGGCGCTGGCCAACCCCGAGCCCGAGATCCGCCCCGAGCTGGCCAAGGAAGCCCGGCCCGACTGCATCATCGCCACCGGCCGCTCGGACTACCCGAACCAGGTCAACAACGTGTTGTGCTTCCCGTACATCTTCCGCGGCGCACTCGACTGCGGCGCGACCAAGATCACCGAAGCCATGAAGCTGGCCTGCGTGCGCCAGATCGCCGACCTGGCCAAGGCCGACATCAGCGAAGAAGTAGCCGCCGCCTATGCCGGCAAGGAACTGGTCTTCGGCAGCGACTACCTGATCCCCACGCCGTTCGACTCGCGCCTGATCCTGCGCATCGCACCCGCCGTGGCCAGGGCCGCCGAGGAATCGGGCGTGGCTACCCGGCCGATCAAGGACTACGAGGCCTACCGCCAGAGCCTGTCGCGCTTCGTCTACCAGACCGGCATGTTCATGAGCCCGGTGTTCAACGCGGCCAAGGCCGTGGAGCCCGCATTCAAACGCGTGGCCTATGCCGAAGGCGAAGACGACCGCGCGCTGCGCGCCGCCCAGCTGGCGGTGGACGAAGGCCTGGCCCGCCCGATCATGATCGGCCGGCCCGAGATCATCGCCGCCCGCATCGCGAAGGCCGGCCTGCGCATCCAGATCGGCCGCGACATCGACGTGGTCAACCCCGAAGACGATTCGCGCTTCCGCCAATACTGGGAGACGTACCACAAGCTCATGGGCCGCCGCGGCGTGAACCAGGAAACGGCCAAGGCCGCCGTGCGCCGCTCCAACAGCACCATCGCCTCGCTGATGGTCAAGCTGGGCGACGCCGACGCCATGTTGTGCGGCCTGGTGGGCCGTTACGACACCCACCTGCAACACGTGCGCGACGTGATCGGCGTGAAGAAAGGCGCCTTCGGCTTCGCCGCGCTGAACGCGCTGATGCTCGAGAAACACACGCTGTTCATCGCCGACACCTATGTGAACGAAGACCCGACGGCCGAACAGCTCGCGAGCATCGCCGTGATGGCCGCCGAAGAGGTGGCACGTTTCGGCCTGCCGCCCAAGGTGGCCTTCCTGTCGCACTCGAACTATGGTTCATCCGACCGGCCATCGGCACGCAAGATGCGCCTGGCCGGCGAGTTGTTCATGCGCATGGCGCCCGACATCGAGTCAGACGGCGAGTTGCAGGGCGATGCCGCCCTGTCCGAATCCATCCGCGAT
>JAQGMQ010000222.1 GCA_028292305.1 Rhodoferax sp. | reverse complement strand
GGTCATCGTCAACCCCAACGACGAAACCGGCTGGGACCAGACCCAGCTCAACGACCGCATCTTCAAGGCCAACGGTTATGAGGTGGTGGGCCAGGATCTGTTCGAGCGAAGCCAGAAGGATTTCCAGCCGATGCTGACCAAGATCATGGCCATGAAGCCCGACATCATCGAACTGGGCGGCACGTCGCCGGCCACCGCCGGCCTGATCATTCGCCAGGCGCGGGAGCTGGGTTATGACAAGTTGTTCGCCAAGACCGGCGGCGCCGGCCCGAAGGAAATCGTCGCGGGCGCCGGTGTCAAGGCCGCCGAGGGCACGATCAACATGCTGTACGCGGACCCGGCCAACGAAGGCTACCGGCGCCTGGCCGCCGCCTACAAGAAAGCACGCGGACAGGATGCCAATGAAATCATTGTTTCCTTCTACGACGGCGCCAACGTCCTGCTGAATGCGATCCAGAAAGCCGGCACCGTGGACGACACGGCCAAGGTGGCCGCGGCGTTCAGCCGCGCCTTGCCGATGAAGTCGGTGCAGGGCGACGAGATGACGCTCGACGGCATGAAGACTTATGGCTCGAATTCGCAGATCAACAGCGTCAACTACATCGGCGCCATCCGCAACGGCGAACCGGTCGTGATCGGCAAGACCAAATGACGCAGGGGTTGCCCGGCCGCGGGCGCGTCGGCGGTGGGCCCGCTGGCGCCCGCTGCTCCAAAGCGGGACGACAGCCATGACCGCAATGATCGAGCAGATGCTGGTGAACGGGCTGTTGTCCGGCTTCGTCTACATCATCATGGCGCTGGGGTTCACGCTGATTTTCGGCATCATGCGGATCGTCAATTTTGCGCACGGCGAGCTGTACATGGTGAGCGGCTTCGCGATGCTGGTGTTCTACGGCATGTGGGGGCTCAACTATTTCGTGGCGCTGGTGCTGGCGGTACTGGTGACGGCGGCGGTGGGCGCGCTGCTGGAACGCCTGCTGTTCCGCCGCTTCGTCGGCCGCGAGCTCAACGGCATGATCATGTCGCTGGCGCTGGCCATCATCCTGCAGTCGATCGCGCTGATCGCGTTCGGCCCTTCCGAACAATCGATCCCGCGGCCGGTCACGGGTGTGTGGCGCCTGCACGAGGCCGTCATCTCGCTGGACCGCGGGCTGGTGTCGCTGGTGTCCCTGGTGGCCCTGGCGGGTTTCTATCTCTTCATGAAAACCACCCGCCTCGGCCTGGCGATGCAGGCGGTGGCGCAGGACCGCGATACGGCCAGCCTGATGGGCGTCGAATCGGGCAGCATCTACCTCGGCTCGTTCGCCATCGGCAGCGGGCTGGCCGGTGTCGCCGGCGCACTCATGGCGCCGATCTACACCATCGGCCCCTACATGGGCGAGCTGCCCCTGTTGAAGGCTTTCGTGGTGGTCATTCTCGGTGGCCTGGGCAGCGTGCCCGGCGCCATGGTCGGCGGCCTGCTCATCGGCCTGGTGGAATCGGTCTTTGCGACCTTGTTCAATTCCACCATCGCCCTCATCGCATCGTTCGTGATGGTGCTGCTGATCATCATCGTGCGCCCGAGCGGGCTGCTCGGGAGGGCGGTGCGGTGATGCGCGGCATCGGCTACCTGGCGCTTGCCGCCGCCGCCATCGCACCCTGGGCCATCGGCGGCCGGTATGTGCTGCACGTGGCCACGATGCTGGCCATCATGGCCATGCTGGCCCTCAGCATGAACCTGATGCTGCGCATCGGCCAGCTGTCGATGGCCCACGGTGCGTTCATGGGCATGGGCGCCTACACGTCGGCGTTGCTGACCTTGCGGGCGGGCGTCGGGCCGGTGGTGGCGCTGCTGCTGAGCGCCTGCCTGACCGCGGCCGTGGCGGTCTTGTTCGGCCGCATCTTCCTGCGCGTCAAGGGGGTCTACTTCGTCTTGCTGACCTATGCGTTCGGGCAGATCGTCAACCTGATCTTCCAGGAAGGGACCGGCCTGTTCGGCGGCAACAACGGGTTGAACGGCATCCCCAAGTTCTCGTTCCTCGGCGTGCGCATCACCGACCCGGCCAGCTATTACCTGCTGGTGCTGGCGTTTGCCGTGGCCACGTTGCTGCTGGTGCGCGCCATCCTGAATTCATCGGTTGGCGTGGTGCTGAGCGCCATCGACGAAGACGAAGACCTGAGCCGTTCGCTGGGCACCAATGCCCTGGCCTGGCGCACCGCGGTGTTCGGCCTCAGCGCCGGGTTGGCCGGTGTCGCGGGCAGCCTCTACGCCCACCATCTGGGCTTCCTGTCGCCGTCCGCCTTCGGATTCGGGCTGTCGGTGGACCTGGTGGTGATGAACATCATCGGTGGGGTGGCTTCGCCCTGGGGCCCGCTCGTCGGCGCGCTCATCGTGGTGCCGCTGCCCGAGGTGCTGCGCGGCATCAAGGAATACCAGTTGCTGACCTACGGGCTCATCCTGCTGGGGTTCCTGATGTTTTGCCGCGACGGCCTGGTGGGGCTGGTCGGGCGCTGGCGCGGGGCATCGGCATGACGGCCCGCATGGAGTTGCGCAACATCAGCCGGCGCTTCGGAGGCCTGCAGGCCGTGGCCGATGTGTCGTTCAGCCTGCAGCAGGGCGAGATCCTCGGGGTCATCGGCCCCAACGGCGCAGGCAAGACCACGCTGTTCAACCTGATCGCGGGCATCCACCGGCCGAGTGGCGGCCAGGTGTTCTACGACGGCGCCGACGTCACCGGCAAAAGCAGCGACGCCATCGCCAGGCTGGGCATGGCGCGCACGTTCCAGGCCGTGCATGCCTTCAAGGCCGAAACCGTGCGCGAGAACCTGCGCCGCGCCGGGGTGTTGCGGCGCTCGCACGACCCGTTGGCGCATCTGCGGCACTGGCTGCGCCGCGAGGCGGATGGGCTGGCGGCCGAAGCCGAGGCGGTGGCCGCGTTCACGGGCTTGTCAGCCGTTGTTGACAACCGTGCGGGTGGGCTGTCGTATGGGCAGCAGAAGATCCTCGGCATCGGCATGGCCATGATGCAGTTGCCCCAGCTGGTGCTGATGGACGAGCCCGCCGCCGGCCTCAACCCGTCGGAGAAACAACTCGTCGCCGAGCTGATCCGCCGGATGCGCGACGAACGGCAGATGGAGGTGCTGGTCGTCGAACACGACATGCGCCTGATCATAGGCATCTGCGACCGGATTCTGGTGATCAACCAGGGCCGGCCGATCGCCATCGGCACACCGGCGGTGATCCAGGCGGACCCGTCGGTGATCGACGCGTACCTGGGGGTGGACTATGAATTTGCTTGAGGTGCAACAGCTGACGGCGGCCTACGACAACGTGCTGGCACTGAAGGCCGTGTCCATCGAGGTGCAGGCCGGTGAAGTGGTGGCGGTGCTGGGCGCCAACGGGGCGGGCAAGTCGACGCTGCTGAAGACGATCGTGGGGCTGGTGGCCAGCCGCGAGGGCAGGGTGGTGTTCGACGGCCAGGACATCGCCACGCAGAAGCCGCATCAGCGGCTCGAGTTGGGCATCACGCTGTGCCCGGAAGGCCGGCGGCTGTTCCCGCAGATGACGGTGTTCGAGAACATCCGCATGGGCGCCTACCGGCTGAAGGACCGCGGCGTTTTCCGCCGCCGCCTGGCGCTGCTCTACGACATGTTTCCCAAGCTGGCCGAGCGCGGCAAACAGGTCGCGTCGAGCCTGTCGGGTGGCGAACAGCAGATGGTGGCGATCGCCCGCGCGCTGGTGAGCCAGCCGCGCCTGCTGCTGCTGGACGAGCCCACGCTCGGCCTGGCGCCGAAGATGATCCACGAGGTGGCGCGGCTGGTCCGGCTGATCCATGCCGAGGGCATCGCGGTGATCCTGGTCGAACAGAACGCGAAGCTGGCGCTGCGCATTTCCGACCGTGGCTACGTGCTGGAAAACGGCGCCGTGTCGCTGGTGGGCCAGAGCGCCGACCTGCTGGCGGACCGCCATGTGCAGCAGATCTATCTGGGGGGCTGAGGCCGGCCTGGGCAGCCTGCCGCCGACGTGGCCATCAGCGGTTGCGGTTCAGCTTCAGATGCGCGCTGGCCGCCTGTTGCGAATAGGCCTGCACATGGCGTGTCATGCGCCGCCCGGCGGCTGCGACGTCCTGCTCCTGGATGGCCTGCAGGATGCGGCCATAGACGTGGCCGGTTTCCTTGCGCACGTTCGCAGAGGCGAATTCCTCGACACCGGAGACGTTGTTGATCAGGCGCGACAACGAAGTCAAGAACACCTTGAGCAATTTGTTCTGGCTGGCGTCGGCCACCACGTGGTGCCACTGCATGTTCTTCTCGAGAAACGGCGCGGGCTCGTCCGCCTGTTCGAGCTCGGTCAGGCTGCGGCGCAGTGCGGTCAGGTCGGCATCCGTGCGGTTCGATGCGGCCAGCATGGCGACCTGCGGCTCCAGCGCCTGCCGCGCCTCCACCAGCGATTGCAGCGAGATGTTGTGCGACGCCGAATAGATCCTGAGGTAGCGCGAGAACATTTCGTCGGAAGGCTGGCACACGAAGGAGCCGCCATAACGGCCCAGCCGGGTCTGCACCAGGCCCTCGGCCTCCAGGATGCGCAGGCCTTCGCGCACGGCGTTGCGGCTGATGCCGGTCTGCTCGACCAGCTCGCGTTCGGAGGGCAATTGCGCCCCGGCCAGATAGACGCCCGACAGAATCTGGTTGCGGAGCCGGGCTGCGAGCATGTCGCACGATTTCGGCACATCGATGAGGCCGATATCGGAAGAAGGAGGCATGAGCAAAATAATGGTCAATCTTTGAAACTATTGAACATTTTAACGTCGATGCGCCAAAAATTTCCATTTTCCACTGCGGGGCTTTGCCTCGTGTTGGCCAAGGCAAAAAGCGATGCATCAATGAAAGGCGGTGACTTCCATGCAACTTGAAAAAGGGTCGGCCGATTCCGAAGAGGCAAGCGGTGTGGCTGTGCGGTTCGTCGGCGCGGGGGTTGTCGAGATGCGCATGGTCCAGCCCGCGTCACGCAACGCGATGTGCGCCGCGTCGGTCGCGGCCATGCAAGGCGCGCTCGCCGCGTTGGCGTCCCACCCGCAATGCGGATGCATCGTGCTGACCGCCAGCGGCAGCGGTTTTTGCGCCGGCAGCAACCTCAAGGAATTGCACACCCTGGACGCCGAAGGCCGAGCCGGTTTCGAACAGGCGTGTGGCCAGCTGTCGCGTGCCCTTGTGGCGTTTCCGTTTCCGGTCATTGCGGCGGTCCATGGCTTCGCGGTGGGAGGCGGGCTGACCCTCGCCGCCAGTTGCGACATCGTGCTGAGCACCGCCGATGCGCGCTGGAGCCTGCCAGAGGTGCCGATCGGGCTGTTCCCGGCCTGGGGCCTCGCGCCGGTGGTCACCCGCTGCGGACTTGTGGCGGCCAAACGCCTGTCGTGGGGTGTCGACGTGCTCGACGGCCACTCCGCGTGGCGCCTGGGCCTGGTAGACGAAATTGCGGCAGACCCAGAGGCCGCGGCGCTGGCCTTGGCAACGCGCCTCGCGGCTTTGCCCAGGCTGCAAGCGGCCTGCGTCAAACGCTATTTTGCCGAGCCGCTGGCCGGTGAGGCGGCGGACCAACGCAGCAACCAGCTGTTTGGCGAGATGGCCGAAACGGCCGAGGCCAAGGCCACGCTGCAGAAATACGCGGGCCGCTGACCGTGCAGTGCCAGGTCAGCCTGGCTGCGCAAACCGCAGCGCCCGGGCCGCACCGTGCACGCGGTCGAAATCGTCGTCCATCTGCGCCAGCGGCGTGGCGCCATCGAGCCAGGTGTTGGGCTCGACGAACCACTTCGCCAGCGCCCAGTCTTCCAGTGATGACACGAGTTCGTCGGTCAGCACCTGGACCCGCGGCTGCACGGTCTGGCTGCCGGCTTCGAACTGGAAGATGGGCAACCAGATTTCGTCGCGCCACACGAAGTTGACCACGCGCCGCTGCGCGATGTGCCGTGCCAGTTGCAGAAAGCCCGCGGCCGACGGGCGCGAGGCGATCTCGGCGCCGGTGGCGATGCCGCCGGTGCGGCGGTAGGCCGACAGCAGCTTCAAAAAATCTTCGTCGTGTTCGGCATCGCCGCTTGCGGGCGCCGAAACGCCGCGCGCAGGAATGGAAACGCCGCGCGCAGGGTTTGGCACGCCGCGAACAGGACTTGGAACGCCGCGCGCAGCGGATGTCCGTGCAGCGCGCGGAAACGGAATGACTTGAACGGGTCGCATGGGGGTCCTCTGCGGCGCTGGGGTCAGCGGCCGGTGACGCATGTTGCGCTGGCCCTGTTTCGCGTCGGTTTCAGCGCGGCCGCGATTTGTTTCAGCTGTAGGCAAAACGGGTTCGCGCATGGGTTTATTACAGCTGTAATCTGCAGCCTTCGTTTGAAATCGACCTGGAACCGAAGTCGGCGTTAATCAGCCGTACGGCGGCGTCGCGTTCACGCTGCGGTGCCTGTTTCGCTTGATTTGGACAGGACTATGAAGAGAATTTTGGTGATTGAAGGGGATGCGGCCATGCGGGCCCTGGTGCAGGAATGGCTGAGTGCCGCGGGCCACGCCATCGAACTCTGCGACCTGGAAAATACGGTTGCGCAACACCGGCCCTCGGTTATTGTGGCGAGCATGATCAACCTGCGAGGACCCGGCGCCATCGAACTGCAGCACCTGCGCGGCAAATATCCCAACGTGCCGGTGGTGGTGCTGTCGGGGCAGTTGGCACACAGCCTGGCGACAGGCTCCGAGACCGCGATGTCGCTCGGCGTGAGCGCCTTGCTGGCCAAACCCTTCACCCGCGCCGAGCTGCTGGGCGCTGTTGCCGCGGCGCTGCTGTATGGCCACTGAGCCAGACGACAACCAGCTGCTGCGCACGCGCATCCTGGCCATCGGCACGCTGGTCATCACGGCCCTGGTGGGCTCGGCGGTGTATGACGCCTGGCGGCTGCACGAACAGCTGCAGCTGACCAACCACCGCGCGCTCGGCAACCTGGCGCGGGCGCTGGCCAACGAGGCCAGGCGCAACTTCGAGAGCGTCGACCTGTTGCTCAAGGACACGGCCGACTGGTATGAAAATGCGGCGGCCACGCTGTCGCCGGCGCAGATTCAGATGGGCCTGTCGGCACGGGCCAGCGGTGTGAGCCAGGTCAGCGTGCTCACCCTGGTCGACGCCCAGGGCCAGCAGCGCGTGCGCTCGCGCGACACGGGCGAGCCGATGGCCAATGTCGCCGACCGGCCGTATTTCGTGGCCCAACGCGAGATCCGGTTCGGCGGCCAGTTCATCAACGAACCCATCATCACGCGCAGCGAGAGGCGGCCGGCACTGGTCATCTCGCGGCGGCTGGACGCGGCCAACGGCAGCTTCGACGGCGTGGTCACGGCGTCGATGACGCTGGTCGAATTCCAGGAGATGTATGCCACGCTGGAATTGAACGAGGGCAGCTCGCTGGTGCTGGCGCTGGAGGACGGCACCGTGGTGGCGCGCCTGCCGCAGGTGGCCGCGATGGAAGGCAACGTCAAACGCCCGGAGCTGGCGCTGTTCAAGGGCGGCGACATCATCGACCGCGCCATCAGCCCGGTGGACGGCCGGGCCAAGCTGATCGCCGCCTTGCCCGTGGGCAACCAGCCGCTGATCATCGCCGTGATACGCGACGAACAGCAATCGCTCAGCCCCTGGTACGACGAGGTGCTCAGCGCGGCGGTGCGCACGCTGCTGCTGTCGCTGTTGATCATCTTCACCATCCACCGGCTGCTGCGGCAACTCAAACGCGTGGCCCTGGGCGAACAGGCGCTGCGCGAAAGCGAGGAACGCTACGCCATGACCATGGATGCGGCCGATGGCGGCCATGCCGAGTGGAACATCGTTGGCGACAGCTTCTTCCTGTCGCCGAAATGGCGCGCGGTGCATGCCCTGCCGGCGCACGTCGCCATCGCCAACCTGCCCGAGCTGGTGGCCGCCGTGCCCCTGCACGACGACGACAGGACCATGGTCCGCCAGGCGGTGGAGCTGCACCTGGCCGGCAAGTCACCGGCTGTGGAAATCGAGTACCGCGTGCTGCACGCCGACCCCGGCACGGGCCCGCGCTGGCGCTGGGTGCATGCGCGCGCCAAGCGCCTGCTCGACGACCGGGGCACGCCGATCCGCCTTTTCTGCGCGGCCACCGAGGTGACCGAGCGGCGCGAAGCCATGGTCGCCAAGCTCGAGCTGGAACGCCGGCTGCAGCAGACCCAGCGGCTCGAATCGCTGGGCACGCTGGCCGGCGGCATTGCCCACGACTTCAACAACATCCTCGGTGCGATCCTCGGCTTCGGCGAGATGGCCCAGCAGAAGGCGAAGCCCGGCAGCGATCTGCACCGGCATCTCGCGCGGGTGATGCAAGCCGGCGACCGGGCCCGCTTGCTGGTGCGGCGCATCCTCGACTTCAGCCGCAGCGGCGTGGCCGAATGTGCGCCGGTGCACATCCAGTCGGTGGTGGAAGAGGTGGTGGCGATGCTGTTGCCGTCGCTGCCGCCGGGCATCGTGCTCAACAGCGAGTTGCAGGCCGGCGACCTGGCCGTGATGGGCGACGCCACCCAGCTCTACCAGGTGGTCATCAACCTGTGCACGAACGCCGTGCAGGCCATGGGCCAGAGCGGTGTCTTGACCGTGCGCCTGCAGCCGCGCCAGGTGACCGCCGCCAGGACCCTGCTCGATGGCTGCCTTGTGGAAGGCAGTTATGCCTGTCTGGAAGTGGAAGACACCGGCAGCGGCATCGAGCCGGCCGTGCTGCAGTCGATGTTCAACCCGTTCTTCACCACCAAGAAGGGCGGCGAGGGCACGGGCCTGGGTCTGTCGGTGGTGCACGGCGTGGTGGCCGACCACGGCGGGGCCATCGACGTCGTCTCGCAACCTGGCACGGGCACTACGCTGTCGGTCTGGTTGCCGACGCAGGGCAACTGCGAACCGCGCTGCGGCAAGACGCCCGCAACGCTGCAGCAGGGCAACGGGCAGACCGTGATGGTGGTCGACGACGAGGTGGCCCTGGTCGAACTGGCGGAGGAACTGCTCGCCAGCCTGGGTTATGAGCCGGTGGGCTTCAGCACCGCCGAAGCCGCGCTGGCCGCGTTCGAGGCCGACCCGGGCCGTTTCGACGCGGTGCTGACCGACGAGATGTTGCCGGGCATGGCGGGCAGCGTGCTGGCCGCGCGGCTGCGGGCCTTGCACGGGGCGGTGCCCATCATCCTGATGAGCGGCAAGATCACCGCCGAGGTCGAGGCCCGTGTGGCCACGGTCGGCATGGTCGCGCTGCTGCACAAGCCGCTGCAACTGAGTGAAATTGCCGATGCGTTGACGCGCGCATGGGCCTATAAAACCGGAGCCGCCGATGTTACATTTACCAAACAAGCGTAGCCGGCCGGGTTTGGCCAAGCCGTGGTCCCCCGACCGCGGCGCGGCGTTCCACCACAGCCTGTTGCAACCGAGTGTCAGCCATGCGTTCGTTTCCTTCGCGTCCATGAAGCCACACATCCTTGTCGTCGACGATGACCCGGCGATGCGCGAGCTGCTGACGGAATACCTGGGCGACAACGACCTGCGGGTCACGGCCGTGGCCACCGGCGGCGAGATGAAGGCGACGCTGGCCGCCGAGGTCATCGACCTGGTGGTGCTGGACCTGCGCCTGAACGGCGAAGACGGCATGCAGCTTGCGCGCGGCCTGCGTGAGCAGAGCGCGATCCCGGTGATCATCGTCACCGGCAAGCAGGAAGAGGCCGACCGCGTGATGGGCCTGGAGATGGCCGCCGACGACTACGTGACCAAGCCCTTCAGCAACCGCGAGCTGCTGGCGCGCATCCGCGCCGTGTTGCGGCGCTACCAACTGAACCCCGCCGAGCCGGCGCACGGCAGCACCGAGACCCGGCGCCGCGCCTACCGCTTTTCGGGTTGGGAGCTGAACGTGCTGCTGCGCCGCCTGACCACGCCCGACGGCGAACGCGTGGAGCTGAGCAACGGCGAGTTCAACCTGTTGCTGGCCTTTTGCGAAGCGCCGCGCCGGGTGTTGTCGCGCGACCGGCTGCTGGAGCTGTCGCGCCTGCACGGCGCCGAGGTGTATGACCGTTCCATCGATGTGTCCATCCTGCGGCTGCGGCGCAAGATCGAAGTGAATGCCGCGGCGCCGCAGTACATCAAGACCGAGCGCGGCGCGGGCTACATCTTCGACTCCGAGGTGGAAGTCCTGGGCTGATGACGCGCCGGCGCGCTGCGTGCGGCGCGGGCGGGGCAGGGCATCGGCAGCGCATCAGCAGGGTGAGGTCTCCCGCGAGGCCGATGCAGGCGCGGCGCAGTCCTGCCGGCCCAGCAGCGTGGCGATCTTTTCGGCCGAACACGGCGCGGCGTACAGGTAGCCCTGGAAGCCATCGCAACTGCCCTGCACCAGAAACAGGTGCTGGGCTTCGGTCTCCACACCTTCGGCCACCACGGCCAGGCCCAGGCTGTGCGC
>JAQGMQ010000221.1 GCA_028292305.1 Rhodoferax sp. | reverse complement strand
GATCGACATTGCCGCGCACACAAGGAAGAAACTGTATGCGTGTGTGCCATTCTGCGCGGTTAATGTTCAGTACACCAGTCGGTCGCGTCATTTTGGTGGGCTGAAACCACAAGCGCGCAGCCCGGCGGTTGGTTGACGCGGCTGGTTGCAAAAAGCGGGCGGCAAACCCGGTGCGACGGCACTAGCACGCGACGTCCAGCGCCGTATAATCCGCCTCGCTCCGGGGTGCACCATGCGCTGAGACGGCTTTCATGCCGAACCCGATGAACTTGAACCGGTTAGTACCGGCGGAAGAAGAGCGTTTCCTGTTGCGGACTTGCGTCATGGCCTCCCGGGCCCATGGCGGATGGCCGCCGCGCGGGGGGCACTGACCGGGGCATCCACTCGACCCTTGAAAGGCCTCCGATGAATGCTCCCGACCGCTTACCTGCCGCCACTGCCCAAGGCCCCACGGCCTTCGGCGACTTGCTCGCCAAGACGCGCGAACCCTTTCCCGCCTCCATCAAAAGTTATCTGCCAGGGCAACTGCATCCCACGCTGCAGGTGCCGGTGCGCGACATCGCGCTGAGCAACGGCGAATGCGTGCCCGTCTACGACACCTCCGGCCCCTACACCGACGCCAGCGCCAGCATCGACATCCGCCGTGGCCTGGCGGCTCTGCGCGCGCCGTGGATCGAGGCGCGCGGCGACACCGAAAGCTACCAGGGCCGCACAGCCCGATCGCTCGACGATGGCACGCGCGACGAGAACCACGCCCGCCTGGCCACACTGCGCCTGGAAGCCGCCGGCCTGCAGCGCACGCCGCGCCGGGCCAGGCGCGGCGCCAACGTCACGCAGATGCATTACGCGCGCCGCGGCATCGTCACCCCCGAGATGGAATACGTGGCCATCCGCGAGAACGGCCGCCGCGAATGGCTGGCCGACTACCTGGGCGACGCCGCGCGTGAACAGCGCCTGCGTGGCAACCCGATGGGGGCGCAAATTCCGCGGGTGATGACACCCGAGTTCGTGCGCGACGAGGTGGCCCGCGGCCGCGCCATCATCCCGGCCAACATCAACCACCCGGAGATCGAGCCGATGGCCATCGGCCGCAACTTCCTGGTGAAGATCAACGCCAACATCGGCAATTCGGCGGTCACGTCCAGCATCGACGAAGAGGTCGAAAAACTGGTGTGGGCGATCCGCTGGGGTGCCGACAACGTGATGGATCTTTCGACCGGCCGCAACATCCACACCACGCGCGACTGGATCGTGCGCAACGCCCCCGTGCCCATCGGCACCGTGCCGATCTACCAAGCGCTCGAGAAGGTGGGCGGCGTGGCCGAAGACCTGACCTGGGAGATCTTTCGGGACACGCTGATCGAACAGGCGGAGCAGGGCGTCGACTACTTCACCATCCATGCCGGCGTGCGGCTGGCCTTCATCCACCTCACGGCGAACCGGCGCACCGGCATCGTTTCGCGCGGCGGCTCGATCATGGCCAAGTGGTGCATCACCCACCACAAGGAGAGCTTTCTCTACACCCACTTCGAAGACATCTGCGACATCATGAAGCAGTACGACGTGAGCTTCTCGCTCGGCGACGGCCTGCGGCCCGGCTCGGGTGCCGACGCCAACGACGAAGCCCAGTTCGCCGAGTTGCGCACCCTGGGCGAGCTGACGCAGCTGGCGTGGAAACACGACGTGCAGACCATGATCGAAGGCCCGGGCCACGTGCCGATGCACCTGGTGCAGGCGAACATGGAAGAACAGCTGAAGCATTGCGCCGAAGCGCCGTTCTACACGCTCGGCCCGCTGACCATCGACATCGCCCCCGGCTACGACCACATCGCCAGTGCCATCGGCGCGGCGATGATCGGCTGGTTCGGCACGGCCATGTTGTGTTACGTCACACCGAAGGAACACCTGGGCCTGCCCGACCGCGACGACGTGAAGGCCGGCATCATCGCGTACAAGATCGCGGCGCACGCGGCCGATATCGCCAAGGGCCACCCGGCGGCCCGCGCGCGCGACGATGCCTTGTCCAAGGCGCGTTTCGACTTCCGCTGGAGCGACCAGTTCAACCTGTCGCTCGACCCCGACACCGCCCGCGATTTCCATGACGAGACCCTGCCCAAGGATTCGAGCAAGGAAGCGCATTTCTGTTCGATGTGCGGGCCGAAGTTCTGCTCGATGAAGATCACGCAGGACGTGCGTGACTACGCGGCCCAGCTCGGTGTGAGTGATGAAGCGGCGCTGCAGCAGGGCCTGCAGCAGAAGGCAGCCGAGTTCAAGACGGCCGGCGGCGAGTTCTACATTCCGATCCGGTCCGTGACGGGCGCGACCTCGTCCTGAGGCGACAGCGAAGGCGGCCCGAGGCCTATAAACTGGGCCGCCTTCATTGCCATTCAATCAAAATCGGGAGACCGCCATGGCCGACACCCCCCGCCTCAAATTCTTCTACGCGCCGCAATCGCGCTCGTCCATCGTGCTGGCCCTGCTGGAAGAGCTGGGCGCCGACTACGACCTCGAAGTGCTGAGCCTGAAGGCGAAGCAGCAACGCGGCGCCGACTACCTGGCCATCAACCCGATGGGCAAGGTGCCGGCCATCCTGCACGGCGACGCCCTCGTCACCGAACAGGTGGCGGTGTTCCTCTACCTGGCCGATCTGTTGCCGGAGGCCGGCCTCGCGCCGGCCATCGGCGACCCGCTGCGTGGTCCCTATCTGCGCTGGATGGCGTTCTACGGCTCGTGCTTCGAGCCCGCCGTGGTCGACCGCGCGATGAAGCGCGCGCCGGCCGATTTGTCGACGTCACCGTATGGTGACTTCGAGACCATGTTCAAGACCCTGACCGAGCAGCTGGCCAAAGGCCCCTACATGCTGGGTGAGCGC
Organism: Rhodoferax sp.; assembly: GCA_028292305.1. GTDB lineage: Bacteria > Pseudomonadota > Gammaproteobacteria > Burkholderiales > Burkholderiaceae_C > Rhodoferax_B. The sequence continues at coordinate 175 of JAQGMQ010000221.1, read as the reverse complement.
TTCACGGCGGTCGACGTGTTGTGGGGTGGGGCACTTAACTGGACCGTCGGCTTCAAGCTGGTGCCCGATCTGCCCGTGATCAACGACTACATGGCGCGCGTGAATGCGCGACCGGCCATCCGGCGGGCGCAGGCGAAAGACGCCGAATGCGCTGTCATGCAGAAATGAATCTACG
>JAQGMQ010000211.1 GCA_028292305.1 Rhodoferax sp. | reverse complement strand
CGGGATACACCTCCCCACGGCTTCGGCCGTGGGTTACCGCGCGCGCGGTTTAGTCCTTTGGCCGAAAGCAGTGTATCGCGCAGCCGGCGCTTGTGAATGATGAAGGCTGCAATTTTGGCAATAGTGCATGTTCGATAACGCGCCAAGCGAGCCATTGATGACGCGGGCACCCAATGGCCCTAGTAAATTCAGCGGCCCTGCTCATCGCGAAGGAGAATAATGTGTGACGTTCCCCTGCCGGCGCCGTCGATTGTGGAGCCCGGCCATCGGTATGACCGCTCAGCGGACTTCACAGTCGACGGCGCCGGCCTTGGAGCCGCTGGCCGTCGGCGTGCTTGAGGTGGTGGCGAACACCGGAGGCGGTGTGAACTGCAGGCCAGGATTTTTAGGAAGAACAGTGGGCGGCTGGGTAATGCTCGCGGTGTAGCCGAACTGTCCTGCCGCGAAATTGGTGGTGCCGCCTTTGTTGCTCAGCACGATCTGGCCATCGGTTACTGAAACGTAGAGGCCGGGGGCCAACCCTGGCGTCGGACCTGGCGTGGGGGCTTTGATCTGCGCCATGGCGGAGGACGTCATGGCCGAAAGCAACGCCATCAGGATCAGGGAGTTTTTCATGGCTGAAGGCTCAGGTTGAGGGTTGCTGCGCCTTGCAGGTCACCCTTGGGGGTTTTGATGAGTGTCGAGCCCGGGCTGCGTTTGCCCAGCGCCCCAGGCGTGCTGACGAAGCCGCCCTGAACCAGTTCGATGGTGGAGCGGTCAAGCTGCGGCGCCGCCGGGTCGTAGACGAAGCGGTTGAGTGCAATCACCGTGTTCGGCTTCATCAGGATCTCGGCACCGTCGGTGAACTTCACCAGCGCGTAGCCTTTGGCTTCCGTGGTGAGGGTGTCGCCTTCATGCACCGCCGAGCCGACGGCCAGCATCTTGGTGGCGCCCTGCGTGCCACGCGCCACCACCAGGCCGGACAGCGTGGTGATGCTGGCCACGATCTGCGCGCTGTCGGCGGTTTGAACCGGCGGGGCCTGCACCGTCTGGGCCAGGCTCGCTTGCGAAAATACGGCTGCGGCCAGGATGACCATGCTGGCGATGCGCGAGGCAGCAAAGGTGTGGGTGATCTTCATGCTTGCCTTAGTTGCAGTACATCTTCTTGGCAGCCGCGTTTTGAGTGCCCGTGGCGTCGGTCGTGCCTGCGACTTTCTGGGAGACAGTCAAGGCAATATCCTTGGTGGTCTCCGCCCCGAGGCTGGTGTAAACGTTCGACGTGACGGCCTTGATCACTTCGAAGGCGGCAGCCTGGACCGGTTTGACCGGGTCCGCCGCTGTGGGGGGCGACAGCACGATGCAGAGCGTCGAATGCGGGGCAATCGAACAAATGTCGGGCAAAGGCGCCGCAGGCGCAGCGACGGGAGGCGGCACCACCGGCGGGGTCACCACCGGAGGGATGACAACCGGGGTTTCTGCGACGGGAGGAGTGACCGCGGGCGGTTGAACCACTGGAGGAACAACCACTGGGGGCGGCACCACGGGAGGGACCACGACCGGGGGCTCGACCACGGGAGGTTCGACCACCGGCGGGACCACCACGGGCGGCTCCGCGACCGGGGGCACCACCACCACCGGCGCCGTGGCCGCCGTCGTCGCCTTCACTTGCGCCACCGTGTTTCCGCTGGCGGGGTAGACCACCGACAGCGTTCCTGTGGTGTCCGGGGTGACCACCGGCGTCGCGTTCACCTGAGAGAAAGCACCGGTGCGGCCTGCGCCCGCGATGAGGAAACCGGCTGACGCGCCGTTGGTTGGCAGGCCGCCGCTCAAGGTCGACAGGTTCACGGCGCCCGCCAACTGCACAGCGCCACTGACGTTGAGCGCGTCGGCCGTCGCGTCGGTCAGGCGAATGTTCAGCGTGCCAAGCGGGCCTTGGGTGTAGTTGCCGCTGATGGCCAACGTACCGACCTGCTCGAATCCGCCTGGCGCCACGACGCCGTTATTGACCAGCGCTGCGCCGCCGAGCTCGACCGTCCCTGTGCCGCGGATCATGCCGGCGTTGTGCAAGTCGACGGCGCCGGTGCTTTGCAGTGTTGCGCCCGAGGCGATTTGTACGCTGCCCGCGTTGGCGTTGGCTGCCGAGAACACGACGCCGAACGCGCCTGCGTTGATCTTCAGCACGCCACCGGCGAGGTTGGTCAGCGGCGCTGGCGTGGTGCCAGCGCCGGTTTTCACGACCGTGCCCGCGTTGAGCAACTGCCCCTGGTAGCCGCCGCTGAACGCGCTGGTGCCGGTCGAGTCCACCTGCAGCAGCGCGCCGGCCTGGTTGTTGATCACCGTCGTGGTCGAGAGCTCGAGGCGCGAGCCATCCTTCACGTCCACCACGCCACCAAGCTTGTTGTTAAAGACCGCGTCGGTGTTGAAAGCCAGCGCGCCCTGCTGGGCGGAGCCGACGGTCACCGTTCCGAAATTGTCCCAGACCATGCCGCCGTCGAGGATGAACGTTGAGCCGATGTTGACCAGGTTCTGCGTCGTGAGCTTGTAGCCCGCGCCGCGCACGAAGGTGAACAGGCGCGACGTGTCGTTGGTCAGCGTGGGCGCGTTCGCGCCCAGCGTCACGTCGCCCATAAGGTCCAGGTTGCCGGCGATCTGCAGCGTACCCGTGCCGGTGATGGCGACGCCGCCTGCAAGCTTGCTGGCGTCCAGCACCAGCTCGGCCGTCTGGCCAACGGTCGCCTGGCCAGCCAGCGTGCTGCTGTCAAGCGTCAGCCGGCCGGCATCGACCACCAAGCGGGCGTTCGGGCCGCTGGTCATCGCGGTGATCTGCTGTGGGGCGGTCGACGTCTTGACGATGTCGCCGTTGTTCGTGAGGTTGGGCACGCTGGTCGACCCATTCAACGCAAAAGCATTGTTGCCCGAGAGCGTGATGCTGCCGATGTTCACCAGATTGGCGGTCGGGCCGCCAACGTCGATGGCGGCATCGTTCACCACGTCGATGCGGCCGGCGTTGGTCCAGACGCCCTGCAAAGCCTGGTTCGAGTCGATCGACACGCGCCCGCCTGCCAGCACGTTCACCGCGGCTGCTGCGACGGAAG
>JAQGMQ010000925.1 GCA_028292305.1 Rhodoferax sp. | reverse complement strand
CATCGACCAGCACGAGATCGCAGCGGCCTTCGAGATCGGTCAGCACCGGCTTGGCGCCCTTGGGCGCACGCACCTGCACGTTGCGGGCGCCGGAGCGCTCGAGCCTATCGAAGATCGGCATCAGCCGGCGGCCGTCTGTGTCGGTGGCAAACACCTGGCCCTTGTTGTCCATCATGGCGGCAAGCGCCAGGGTCTTGCCGCCGGCGCCGGCGCACAGATCCAGCACCTGCCAGCCGGGTTTGGCGCCCGTGAGCAGCGCCACGAGTTGCGAGGCTTCGTCCTGCACCTCGACCAGGCCCTTCACATAGGAGGGCTCGGCCGCCAGCGCCGGACCACGTCCGTCGGGCGCCACCGCCACGCGCAGGCCCCAGGGCGAGAACGGCGTCAGCTCGGGATTGAAATGCGACAGCGCCTTTAGTCCCTTTTCGCGGTCGGTGCGCAGCATGTTGACCCGCAGATCAACCGGCGCGCGCGCCGACAGAGCCTTGCCCTCGGCAACGGCATGGTCACCGAACGTGGCGGCAAACGACGGCGCCAGCCATTCCGGATAATCGCCCTGCACATGGTCGGGCGCGCCGGAGAGATCGTCGGCGGTCAGACGCGCGGTTTCCTGCTCGGTCAGCGGTTCGGGCGCATGCGGACCAGCGCCGCACAGCGCCGCGATGGCCTCGACGTCCATGCCACGCGCGCGACGCAGAGCGCCGAGCACAACGGCGCGGGCGCTGTCCCCACCCATGATCCAGGCGGCGGACGAGCGCACGCGCAAGGCGTCATAGATGATGGTGCCGATGGCGGAGCGGTCCTTGGAGCCGGCGAACCGGTGTTTCAGCCCCCAATCCTTGAGGGCGTCACCCGCCGGGCGACGGCGGGTTTCGATATCGTCGAGAACTTCGATGGCGGCGGCGATGCGGGCTGAGGGTGTCATGGCCCCCCTTGTGAGCATCGGCGGGTGAAAGTCCAGCGTTCGGCCGGAACATTGCTGGAATTCATCAGATTTCGGGATCGAATTCCTAAGCATGCCTGATCTGGCCCGTTGATCGGCCCCATACGGCGTGCAAATCCTGCAGGAGATGCGGCGGGAGATCTGACGGGAGAGCTGAAATGTCGGACGGATGGCAGGAATCGGCCAAGGCCTGGATCACGGACATGGGCGATCGCGGCGATTATGGCCGGGAATTCGTCCTCGACACGCCGATGCTGGAGCGCATTCGCGGCCGCGGCTTTAAAAGCGCGCTCGATGTCGGCTGTGGCGAAGGCCGCTTCTGCCGCATGATGCAGGACTGCGGAATTCGCAGCATCGGCATCGACCCGACGGAGGCTCTGCTCGAACAGGCGCGGCGGCGCGACCCGGCAGGCATCTATCAAACCGGACGCGCCGAGACGCTCGACTTTCCCGACCGCACCTTCGATCTCGTCGTCAGCTATCTCACGCTGATCGACATTCCCGGCATCGAGCCGGCCCTTACGGAAATGGCCCGCGTGCTGCAGCCCGGCGGCACGTTGCTGATCGCCAATCTGAACAGTTACAGCACCGCCGGCACCTGGCGGCGGGATGCCAATGGAGAAAGCCGCTTCTGCATCGATCATTATCTCGACGCACGGGCCGAATGGGTGAGCTGGCGCGACATTCACATCCAGAATTGGCACCGGCCGCTCAGCAGCTACATGTCGCCACTGCTGGCGCAGGGCCTGATCCTGCGCCATTTCGCCGAACCGGAGCCGGTGGGCGGCGATCCGGCCGAAGCCGCACGCTATCGCCGCGTCCCTTATTTCATGCTGATGGAATGGCTTAAGCCGGAGTTTTGAATCAAGCTCTCAGACGTGATCCTACTCGACCCCCGCGCTGACGAACGCCTGCTTGGCGGCCGGTGTGCCAAGAAACGCCATGAATGCCTTGGCCGCATCCGGCGACGGCGCGTTGCTCATCATCCCCGCGCTGTAGCTGGTGTAGTTCTGCACGTCGGCCGGCAACGGCCCCACCAGCTTCAGCGTGCCCTTCACCTCATAGAGCTTGATCTCGGTGATGGCGCCAAAGCCGATCTCTCTGCCCTTGCTCTTGATGATGTGCTCCATCACCGCCTCGCCGCTGGCATAGCGCGTGGTCTTGGCCTTGATCTGATCGCCAACGCCGAGCTTGTCGAACATGGTCTCGAGATAGGCTCCGGTCGAGGCGGAGTTGTAGACGAGCGAGTCCGCCGCCAGCACCGCGGCCTTCAAGGCGTCGGTGGTTTTGATGTCGGGAACCGGCGCATCCGGGCGGATCGCAACGCCGGCGCCGACCTTGCCGAGCGCCACATGACCATCTTTCGCGACCTTCCCCTCCTCGGCAAATTGCTTGAGGCCGCCGGGCGGCGATATCAGGATATCGGCGACGTAGCCGTCCGCCATGCGCTTGGCGATCTGCGGCGCCGTGTTGAACTGGATCGAGACGGTGTGGCCGCTCGATGTCTGGAACAGCGCGACCGCCTTGTGCAAGCCGGGCTCCACCGCGCCCGCCGACAGCACCTTGACCTCAGCGGCCATGGCCACAGTCGCGGTCAAACTCATCACACCTGCAATAATGAACGTTCTCACGGCGCGCACCTTATTTCATGCTGATGGAAGGACTTAAACCGGCAAGTTGAATCAAAACCTCAAACAGCGATCAGAATCCGGATAGCGAAGATGATCCACATGATGATCAGCACGGCAACGCCGAACGCGTAGGCCAGGAAGCGATAGCGGACATAATTGCTGGTGATGTGGACGCCGGCGTGCACATAGCGCGACACGACGAAAACCCACGACAGGATGACGAACAGCAGGTCCGCCTTGCGCGTGAACATGGCGAAGGCGACCAGCGCGTAAAACAGCATCGGGATTTCGAACTGGTTGCGGAAGGCATTGGCGCATTGGGTCGGCCCCGGCGGCCAGGCATCCTCGTCTAGCGCCACGGCGCCAATCCGCGTCTCGCCATTCTTCACCGCGGCGCTCCGCCGCCGGCCGAGCTCGCCGAGCAACAGGAAGGCCAGCAGGACGAGCACAAAAACCGGAAGCAAAATCGCCTGGACTGTCATTCGAGCACCGCTGATGGGAAAACGCTCGTACCGACAT
>JAQGMQ010000182.1 GCA_028292305.1 Rhodoferax sp. | reverse complement strand
CCAGGTCGTAGGGGCGCTGCGCCAGCCGCTCGAGCGCGATCTGGCCGTTGTCGGCCAGGTCGACGCTGAGGCCCGCGGTCAGCAGCAACTCGGTGCCGACGTACTGGTTGAACTCGTTGTCGTCGACCAGCAGCACCCGCGCCCCGGCCAGCCGTCGGCGGGCCTCGGCGGCCACGTCTTCCACCGGGGCTGCTGCTGGCAGGGTTGCCGAGATCGCCTGCGCCGGTGAACGGGCTGTGGCCGGAGCCGCCGGCAGCGGATTCGGCGCCTGCGTCAGCAGCGTGCGCAGTGCGGTCGCCACCACTGGTTTGACGAGCACCGTGTCGATGCCCACGGCCCGGCTTCTTTCGACCAGGCCGTCGCGGCCGAACGCCGAGACCATGACCATCCGCGGCGCCGGCGCCAGGGCCAGCGCGTGAATGCCGGCCGCGGTCTGCAGGCCGTCCATGCCGGCACCCATGCGCCAGTCGAGAAAGGCGAAGTCGAATGGCCTCGCGTGTGGCGGCTGCGCCTCGCGCAGGCGGCGGATGGCCTCTTCGCCGGTGGTGGCGATGTCCACCTCGATGTGCAGCGCGCGCAGCATTTCACCAAGGATGTGGCTGGCCGTGGCGTGGTCGTCCACCACCAGTGCGCGCCGGCCGGCCAGCTGCGCCGTGCCGTGCTTGCGTGGCAGGCTCGCGGCATCGAGGCCGGCCACCGTGCCCAGGCTGGCCGTGAACCAGAAGGTGCTGCCCTTTCCGGGTTCGCTTTCCACGCCCACCGTGCCACCCATCAGCTCCGCGAGCCGCTTCGAGATGGACAGGCCCAGCCCGGTGCCGCCGTATTGGCGCGTGGTCGAGGTGTCGGCCTGGTGGAAACTCTGGAACAGCTCGCCGCGCTGCTCGGGCGACAGGCCGATGCCGGTGTCGCGCACCGCGAAGTGCAGCATCAGCCGCTCGGCGTCGGTGTCCTGCGGCTGGTGTTCGACGACCCGCACCGCCAGCACGATCTCGCCGCGCTCGGTGAATTTGACGGCGTTGTTGGCAAAGTTCACCAGCACCTGACCGAGCCGCAGCGGGTCGCCCACCAGGCAGGCCGGCACGTCGGCTGCGATGTCGAACAGCAGCTCCAGGTCTTTGGCGCTGGCCTTCTCGGTGACCAGGGTCGCCAGGTTGGTGAGCAAGGCGTCGAACTCGAACGGCACCTGTTCGACCTGCAGCTTGTTGGCTTCGATCTTGGAGAAATCGAGGATGTCGTTGATCACGCCCAACAGGTGTTTGCCGGCCATCTTCACGCGGCCGATGTACTCGCGCTGCTGCGGGTCGAGCGCGGTCTTCAGCGCCAGCTCGGACAAGCCGATGATGCTGTTCATCGGCGTGCGGATCTCATGGCTCATGTTCGCCAGGAAGGCCGACTTGGCCTGCCCCGCGGCCTCGGCAGCCTGCTTGGCCACATGCAGGGTTTCGGCGGCGAACTTGCTCTCGGTGATGTCGTCGAGCCAGGTATAGGCCGCGCGTTCACCGCCGTAGTCGTCGACGCTGGCCGAGACGTGAGCCCAGAAGGTGGTGCCGTCGCCGCGCCGGAATTCGATCTCCCAGCCGAAGAAGGCGCCGTCCTGGTCGAGGGTGTCCATGGCCCGCCGGCGCTGGGCCGGGTCGACATACAGCGGCAACACGCCGAGGCTGCGCAGCGCGATGTCGGCAATCTGGAAGACCTCGGTGAAGCGGTCGTTGTGAAACCGGATGTCGCCGCAGGCATTGGTGACCATCAATGCGCTGGGTGCCGAATCCAGCACCTTGCGCAGCCGGTGTTCGCTGGAGCGCAGCGTCTTCTGGGTGACGACCATGTCGGTCACGTCCAGCCACGAGCCGGTCCAGATCTGCGTGCCCGGATCGCTCGCCTGCGCAACGCCGGTGGCCGTCAACTGGATCCAGCGGATGACGGAGCCCAGGTGCACGCGGTAGCGGATGTCGACGCCGCCGGGCCGGTCCATCGCGTCGGAAGCCGCCCCGTTGCCGCTGGCGCCGCGCGCGCTCATCGACTCGAAGGCGGCAGTCAACGCCTGTTGAACACGGGAGATGTCGCCCACGTCCACATGCCGGAGAAACGCCTCGGGGTCGGCCAGTTGGTCGGACACGGCCACGCCCAGCATCTTCTCGAACGGCTTGCCGATGAAGTCGAACCGCCGCACGCCATCGGCGTCGAACTGCATCTGGAACACGGCGCACACCAGCGCGTCGCTCATGTCGCGCAGGCGGTCGTTCGCGGCCCGGGCTTCGTCATGCAGGGCGCGCAGCGCGGCGGCGTCGCGGCCGTGCTGGCACACCAGTTTGCGGCGCATCATCACGCCGCGCGACAACGCGTAGTAGCCCAGCAGAGCGATGGAGAAGGCACACGCGGCCGTCAGCATGGGTTGCAGCGGCTCGCGCCAGACGACCAGCGAGGCCACCGCCGCGGCGGTGGTCAGCGCCAGCAGATCGGGCCCTCGTCGCTTCGGCGCATGCGCCTCGGCGGGCGCATCTTCGCGCAAGGACAATGGACCGAAAAAAGATTTCAGAGCATCCATGGGTGACAGGCGGACCGGTTGATGGCAGCGCCCGGTACACGCTATGTCTGCATCTTTTCATGGCCAGCGTGCTGGTTCATTGTGGGCTGCGAAAAGCGGTCGGTCTAGCTTTTTGCCAACTAAGTCACAGAAAAAAACATGCTTTTGGCACTTGTGCGCAAGCCTTGCAACAACCACGCGCGGCATGTGTGCAGGTTGGGTGGCGAATCCGATTTTTACGGCCGGCGGCGTGGTTTATTACGAGCCGCGACGCTGTATTTCAACGGTTGATGATCTGCGCGAGGTCTGGCTTGCGTGCCGTGCACCGCCTGTAAGCCTTGCACCGCGTGTGTCCGCAAGCAGGCGGTCACGCGGATCAGGCGGATCACGCGTGCGGCAGACCCAGCGCCGTCAATTCAGGCGACAGGTTTTGCCAGGCTACGTCGAAGCCCGGCTGGCTGCGCTCCGGTGGCGTGGCGTGGCTGCGCAGGGCCCAGTTGGCGCCGGCGATCACGCTGTCGACCACAGGCACGTCGACCTGCGCCTGGATCACCGCCGCCATGCCGGCCAGGCCTGCGCCGCCGAGGATCACGGACTGCACGCCGAGCTGGCGCACCGCGTCGCGGCAGGCCTGGGCCAGCAGCGCACGTGCGGCTTGCGGGTCGGCGGCCAGCTGGGCGCCCGTGGGTGCCACGGTGTGGATGCCGGCCAGCACCGGGGCATGGCCCAGGGCCTGCGCCAGCCGCTGCAGCATCGGGCCCCAGCGTTCGCCGCCGGTGACGATGGCAAAGCGGCCGTGCCGCGCGGCTTCGATGAACGAGGCTTCGGCCAGGCCGGTGACCTGCACCGGGCTGCTCTCGCGCAACGCGAGCAGGCCCGGGTCGCCGAAGCAGCCGATCAGCACGGCGTCGGGCGGCGCGGTGCCAGCCGCCACGCCCTCGGCCAGCGCGGCGGCCCACGTGTCGAGCGTGGCGTGGCCGGCCACGGTGAAGCTGGTCTCGCAAGAGATGTAGGGCGCGCCGAACCGCGCCGTGCGGGTGAGCACGGCCACGGCACTGCCGGCGGCGGCCTGCACGTGGTGCTGCAGCAGGGCGCTGACGCTGGTGGAGGTGTTGGGGTTGATGACGAGCAGGTTGCGCATCGTGCAAGGCTAGCGCAAAACGGCGGCGTGCTCAGGCCACGCGGCCGAACAGGCTGACGAGATCGGGGGTGGTCGAATCCGGCGGGCTGAACTCGAGCTGCGATTCGAGCCGCTGCAGGTGTTCGAGCATGCGGCGCGAGGCTTCACGCGCGTCGCGCAGGCGGATCGCGTCGATCAGCGCCTGGTGCTCGCGGCAGCCGCAGGCGGTGGCCTCCTCACGTTCGCTGGTGTGGCTCGGGCTGTAGGTCATGAGGATCAGCGAGGTGCGCGACACCAGCTCGCGCAGGATGCGGCCGAGCGTCTGGTGGCCAGCGGCCTGCGCGATCAACAGATGGAAGTCGCCGGCCAGGCGGATGGCCCGGCGCATGTCGCCGGCCAGCCGCGCGGCTTCCTCTTCGGCGATGCCGGCGCTGAGCACGGCTATGTCGGCCGGGGTGGCGTTGGCGATGAACAGCTCGACCAACCGCGGCTCGATCATGCGTCGGGCTTCGAACACTTCACGCGCTTCCTGCACCGTGGGCTGGGCGATGGCGGCCCCGCGGTTGGGCGTCAGGGTGACCACCTGTTCATTGGCCAGCCGCACCAACACCGGCCGGATGCGGGTGCGCGACACGCCGAAAGCCGTGGCCAGTTTGTCTTCGACGAGTTTGGTGCCGGGTGGCAACCGGTGGTCGAGGATGGCCGAGACGACGCGGTCGTAGATGTCGTTGTCGCTGAGCACGGGCGCGGCTGCGGCGGGTGGCTCGGCGGCGGCCTGAACCCTTGACGCGAGCGGCGGCGAGATGCGCGGCGGTTTCACCGGGGCGGTTATCTTCTTGGCGGGGCTGGCAGCCTTCTTGGCCATGCGAACGGTGGTCATAGCGGTACGAGGCGGCCGGTTGCTTTGCTGCGGAACGGGTACGCCTGTCACGCAGAGGCGCGGCCCTTGCGCCCGCGGCCCAGCAGCCAGACCAGCGCCAGTGTCAGGCCCATCACGATGAAGGAGACGATGGTGGTCAACGTGCCCAGC
>JAQGMQ010000172.1 GCA_028292305.1 Rhodoferax sp. | reverse complement strand
GTTGCCGCGTTTGGCGCGGGCTCCGGCAGCGCCTGCCGGAGGCTTTGCACCAGGCCGGCGAGGGCGGCGTCCACCGGCTGCAACAAGGCGCTCAGCGTGGTCGCCTCGGTCGGGCCTTGCGCCAGTGCGGCTTCCGCCAGGCCGGCCAGCCGGGCCAACGCTTCTGCACCGATGGTGGCCGCCGTGCCTTTCAGGGTGTGCATGGCCCGCTCGGCGTCGCCGGGCCGGTGTTCGGCAACGGCGGTGCGGGTGCGCGACACGGCATCGGCCTGGCCGCCGATGAACTTGCGCAACAGGTTTTCATACGCATCGCTTTTGTTGAGCACGCGGCGCAGGCCCGCCGCGACGTCGAGGCCGGCGATGTTCGCGGCCGCCGTCAGGCTGCCGCCGACAGCCATATCGACCGGGTCGGACAAGGCCTGCCGCTCCGCCGCACGCGGCGTTGCCGGCCGCGTGCCGGTGCGGGACTCGGCCCCGGTGACGGGCAGGGCGCGTTCGGGCAGCCACTGCAGCAACTGGCTGAACAGTTCGTCGGGGTCGATCGGTTTGGCGATGTGGCTGTTCATGCCCGACGCCAGGCTCAGCTCGCGGTCACCCTGCATGGCGTTGGCGGTCATGGCCAGCACCGGCAGACCGGCCAACCGGGCGAAGCGCGCGTCGTTGCGGATGTGGCGCGTGGCGGCCAGGCCGTCCATCACCGGCATCTGCACGTCCATCAGCACGATGTCGAAGCTGGTGCTGACCAGCAGGTCCAACGCCGCCTGGCCATTGGCGGCCACCGTGACCACCAGGCCGGCGGCTTCGAGCAGGTCGGTGCCGACCTGCTGGTTGAGGTCGTTGTCGTCGACCAGCAGCACCCTTGCGCCGCGCAGGCCGGCCATCGCCGCATGGTCGATCTGCTGGCCGTAGCCGCTGTCCAGGCCGCGTGCCGTATCGTGGTCGCTGCGGCGGCGCCGGCGGGGCGGTTCGTCGGGCGTGGCGGCAGGCGTGGGGTGCAGCACGAGCAGCGCGGTTTCATGCAGCAACCTGGGGTGCACCGGCTTCACCAGCACGCGGCCGATGCCGGCGTGGCGGGCCGCATGGAACACCTCGTCGCGGTTGAACGCGGTGACGATCACCGGTCGCGGTGGATTGGGCTGGCCGCTCAGCAAGCGCGCGGTCTCGAGTCCGTCCATGCCCGGCATCTTCCAGTCGAGGAAGGCGATCTCGTAGGGCGTGCCGGCGGCTTCGGCGGCGCTGGCGCGGGCCAGGGCTTCGGGGCCTGAAGCGGCTTCGCCGACTTCCATTTCCATTTGCCGCAGCATCTCCGACAGCACCTCGCGCGCGTGCGGGTTGTCGTCCACCACCAGCACATGCCGGCCGCGCAGATCAGTTACCGCGCCGGGCGGCAGGCGCGTGTCGACCGAGCCGACTTCCATGCGCGCCGTGAACCAGAAGCAGCTGCCGCGGCCGAGTTCGCTTTCCACACCGACCTCGCCGCCCATGAGTTCGGCCAGCTTCTTGGCGATCACCAGACCCAGGCCGGTGCCGCCGTATTTGCGCGTGGTCGAAGCATCGCCCTGGTGGAACGACTGGAACAACCGGGCCTGCTGTTCGGGTTCGAGCCCGATGCCGGTGTCCTGCACTTCGAAGCGCGCCAGCACCGGGTCGCCGGCGCGTTGGCCGCTGCCCTGGCCGGCGGGCAACACGACCTGGCGCACCCGCACCAGGATCTCGCCTCTTTCGGTGAACTTGACGGCGTTGTTGACGTAGTTGATGAGGATCTGGCCCAGCCGCAGCGGGTCGCCGCGCAACTGGTCGGGCAGGGCGGCGTCGACGTCGAAGATCAGCTCCAGCCCCTTGTCTTCGCATTTTTCGCCGACCAGGTTGGCCAGGTTTTCGAGCACGCCGCGCAGGTCGAATTCGATCTGCTCGACTTCGAGTTTGTCGGCTTCGATCTTGCTGAAGTCGAGGATGTCGTTGATCAGCCCGAGCAGGTGTTTGCCCGAACGCTGGATCTTCTCGACGTAGTCGCGTTGCTTGGGCGTGAGCTCGGTGGTCAACGCCAGGTGACTCATGCCGATGATGGCGTTCATCGGCGTGCGGATTTCGTGGCTCATGTTGGCCAGGAAGTTCGACTTCAGCTGCGACGCGTCTTCGGCCTTGGCCCGGGCCAGCATCAGCTCGGCCTCGTTGTCGCGCAGCGCGTGGTTGGCCGTCTGCAGGGCCAGGGTGCGCTCGTCCACACGCGCCTCCAGCGCCTCCTCGCTGCGCTGCAGGGTCTGCACCAGCGACTCCTGCGCGGCCAGGGCGCTGGCCTTGGCGCGCTCGCGCTGGCGGAACTGGCGCAGCATGGCCCAGGCCAGCAGAAAAGTCAGCAGCGCCTGGAAGACGGTCAGGGCGATGGTCTGGAAGATCTGGCGTTGCACCTGCTGGCTGCGTGCGCCGGACACCCGGGCAATGACGTTGGAGGCCAGCAGCGACAGGCTCTGCACCGGGTCGCGCAACGCGGCGAACCGGGCCTGCAGCGCCGGCAGTTGCAGAAGCGCCTTGTCGGTGTGGTTGCTCTCGCCCATGTACACGTCGCCCGCCACCACGAAGTCGTGCAGCTGCGCCATGGTTTGCTGGAACAGGGGCTCGTCTTTCAGAAGCCTCGCTGGCGCGCCCTCCTGCATGGCGCTGTACTGGCTCACGAAGATGTCGTAGCGCAGTTGCAGCGCGTCGAGCTGGTCATCGCTGCGTTCCACCTGGTAGCGGTACAGGGCCGCATCGAGCCGCTGGTATTCGGCGTGCACCTGAAGCACCGACCACAGCGAGTTGCCGTCGCTGCGGCGCATGACTTCTTCGAGGTCGGCGAATTGCCGGTATTGCACCACCGCGATCGCCAGGTAGGCGGCCAGCAGGCTCGCGCCGATCAGGCGGAGCAGGTTTTGGCTGGCGGGCATTCGGATCACGGCGGTAAATCCTGCTGCGCTGATGAAGGTCTGGCTCAGCGCACCGTGAGGGCCTTGAGCTGCCAGGCCGAGCGGTTGTAGTAGATCTCCGAGCGCAGTTCGGATTTCGAGTCGTAGGGATAGACGATGAACAGCGGGCCCTTGGCGCGCACCGGCATGGGTTTGTCGTTCATCAGCCGGGCAATGATCGCGTCCTGGCGCAGCACGTCGTCGAACGGAATTTCGGTCTTGTAGTCGTTCAGGGCCAGCGCCAGGATGGTCTTGCCCTTGGCGCCGGCGGCAGCCAGCACGTCCCGCAGCAACGGGCCGGTGAAAGTCATCGCATCGGGGAACCAGGGGCTGCGCGTCGAAAACGTCTTCTGGGGCAGCTTCTCCAGCATCTTCATGTCGAACACCGCATCGGCACCTTTGTTGGCCTCGGTGACATTGCCGCTGATGGTCAGCACGATGGCGTCGGCAGGCAAGTCCAGTGCGCCAGCGACGGGCGGCACCAGCGGCGCGGCCAGGCACAACGCAAGTCGGAGCACGGTGCGGAAAATACGGTTCATGAACTGTCCTGGCTCGGAAAAGGGCGAAGAAATGGCAAATTCGTGGTGAAAGACAAACTTTGTTACAACACTATCACACCCGGCGCGGCTGTGCTACCGGAAAAGTTTCATCGCTCCTGCCGAGCAGGCAGCGCCAGCAGAGCCGGCGCCCGTCTGAAAACCCTCTGAAAAGACGGACTTCCGTGTGCCGGCGCATGCCAGAATGCAGCGACGATTCGTTACAAAAAGCCATTCGAATGGCGCCATTTTTTGGAGAGACATACTGCATGGCCGAAGCGAAACCCTCGATTGCTCACCCTGCCGACGCGCGTGCCGCGGCACCCTTCGGCCTGTTGGCGCCCGGCGTCTGGCTCATGCGGCGGTTGCGGCTGGGCGGCAAGTTCGGCCTGCTGGCGGTGGTGACGGGGGTGGTGCTCGCGGCAGCCGCTTTCGCGCCCGCGGTGACCACGGCTCCGGGCTGGGTGGGCACGCTGCTGGCCACCGGCGTGTGTCTCATCGGCTACCTGATGCTGTCTTTCCGGGCCAGTTTCCTCGCCGACTTCGAAATGATCATGGCTGTCATGCAAAAGACCACCCAGGGCGACCTGCGGATGCGGGCGTCGGTGGGTGGCCGTGACGAACTGGCCAGCATGGCCGCGCTGCTGGACCGCATGGTGCTCACTCTGTCAGCGATGGTGGCTGACATCCGCAGCAACGCCGCGCTGGTGGCGCATGCCGGCCGGAGCCTGGCGGCCGGCAACCGCGACCTGGCCGACCGCACCGAGCAACAGGCGGCCAACCTGGAGCAGACCGCGGCCAGCGTCGAGCAGCTGTCCAGCACCGTGCAACAAAACGCACAAACCGCGCAGGCGGCCGACGTGCGCGCTGGACAGGTGCGCCAGGCCGCGCAGGGCGGCGCCGATGCGATGCACCGCGCCGTGGCCTCGGTCGAAGCCATCCAGCAGGGCGCCAAACGCATGGGCGAAATCATCGGCGTGATCGACGGCATCGCGTTCCAGACCAACATCCTCGCGCTGAATGCCGCAGTGGAAGCCGCGCGCGCCGGTGAA
>JAQGMQ010000166.1 GCA_028292305.1 Rhodoferax sp. | reverse complement strand
CCAAGAAGAGCTGAACGGCGCCCTGCATGCTGGTGCTGCCCGCCGAAATGACCCACGACCAGGCCACGCCGTCGCTGCGCATGCTGTTGCAGGGCCTGCGCTCCCAGGCTGATCCGGCCGTGGTGGTCGATGCCTCCGCGCTGGTCAAGTTCGATTCATCCGCACTGGCCGTGCTGCTCGAATGCCGGCGCGAGAGCATGGCCATGGGGCGTTCGTTCGCGGTGCGTGCCTTGCCTGCGCGGCTCGACGCACTGGCGCGCCTGTACGGCGTGGCCGAGCTGTTGCCGGCACCCCTCTGACTCGCGTCGCTTCCCGAAGGGCGTGAAGCGCACGGCTTCGGTGCGTGCTAAGCTGGCCCTCCAAAAAACGCGCCAGACAACGCACAGGAGACCGCCATGCCAGGACTGCTTCCCACCATCGACCCCAAGGGGTTGCTCGAATATTCGGTGGTCTACACCGACCGCGCGCTGAACCATATGTCGCAGAGTTTTCAGGGCGTGATGAGAGACATCTCGGCGATCCTGAAAGAGGTCTACCGCGCCAAGGCGGTGGCCGTGGTGCCCGGCAGCGGCACCTTCGGCATGGAAGCCGTGGCCCGGCAATTTGCCGGCGACCAAAAGGTGCTGGTGCTGCGCAATGGTTGGTTCAGCTACCGCTGGACGCAGATCTTCGACATGGGCAAGATCCCGTCGGCGTCTACCGTGCTCAAGGCGCGTCGCCAGGGCAGCCACAAACAATCGCCATTCGCGCCCGCACCCATCGACGAGGTGGTGGCCACCATCGCCGCCGAGCGCCCGGCCGTGGTGTTTGCGCCGCATGTGGAAACCGCGAGCGGCATGATCCTGCCCGATGGTTATCTGCGCGCCGTGGCCGACGCCACCCATGCGGCCGGCGGCATCTTCGTGCTGGACTGCATCGCCTCCGGCGCGATCTGGGTCGACATGGAAAAGACCGGTGTCGACGTGCTCATCAGCGCACCGCAAAAGGGCTGGAGTGGCTCGCCGTGCTGCGCGCTGGTCATGCTGAGCACGCTGGCGCGCGAACGTATCGACGGCACGACCAGCAGCAGCTTTGCTTGCGACCTGAAGAAGTGGCTGCAGATCATGGAAGCCTACGAGGCCGGCGGCCACGCCTACCACGCCACCATGCCGACCGACGCGCTGGCCCGCCTGCGCGACGTGATGCAGGAAACCCGGGCCTACGGCTTCGACAAGGTGCGCGCCGAGCAGCAGGCGTTGGGCGACAAGGTGCGCGCGCTGCTGGTGGCCCGCGGCTTCCCCAGTGTGGCCGCGGCAGGATTCCAGGCGCCGGGCGTGGTGGTGAGCTACACCGAAGACCCGGAGATCCAGTCGAGCAAGAAATTCCTCGGCCAGGGCCTGCAGACCGCCGCAGGCGTGCCGCTGCAATGCGACGAGGGTGCGGACTTTCATACCTTCCGCATCGGCCTGTTCGGGCTGGAAAAGCTGCACAACGTGGACCGCAGCGTCGACTTCCTGGCGCGGGCGCTGGACCATATCCAGGGCCAGCCCGAAGCGGCGCGCAAGCCGGCCGCCGAGATGGCGCGCTGAAACCGCCGCTGCTGCGCGCAAAAGGGTGATCGGGGCGCCGCCCGACGGCGCTGACGCCGTGCCCGTAAAATCCCGGCTCCCCTCTTTTGCTTATGCCCGCCATCTCCTTCCAGTCGGTCTCCAAGACCTACGCCGCCAGCCGCGGCTCCAAAAAAGCCCCCCTCAAAGCCCTCGACGATGTCAGCTTCGACATCCAGGAGGGTGAATTTTTCGGCCTGCTCGGGCCGAACGGCGCTGGCAAAACCACCCTGATCAGCGTGCTGGCCGGCCTGAGCCGCGCCACGTCCGGCCGGGTGCTGGTGCATGGCAACGACGTGCAGGCCGATTACGCCAAGGCCCGCCGCCAGCTCGGCGTGGTGCCGCAGGAACTGGTGTTCGATCCGTTTTTCAACGTGCGCGAGGCGCTGCGCATCCAGTCGGGTTATTTCGGCATCAAGAACAACGACGCCTGGATCGACGAGCTGCTGGAAAGCCTGGGACTGGCCGACAAGGCCGGCGCCAACATGCGGCAGCTGTCGGGCGGCATGAAGCGCCGCGTGCTGGTGGCCCAGGCGCTGGTGCACAAGCCGCCGGTGATCGTGCTCGACGAGCCCACGGCCGGTGTCGATGTGGAGCTGCGCCAGACCTTGTGGCAGTTCGTCGCCAAGCTCAACAAGCAGGGCCATACGGTGCTGCTCACGACGCACTACCTCGAAGAAGCCGAAGCCCTGTGCAGCCGCATCGCCATGCTGCGCACCGGCCAGGTGCTGGCGCTGGCCAGCACCAGCGAGCTGCTGCGCTCGGCCTCCAGCAACGTGCTGCGCTTCAAGATCGACGGCGAGCTGCCGCCGGCGCTGGCCAAGGAAGCGCGCGTCACCGGACGCATCGTGCAATTGCCGGCGCATGGCGCGCTCGAGATCGAGCAGTACCTGGCTGCCGTGCGGCAGGCCGGCCTGCGGGTCGAAGACGTGGAGATCCGCAAGGCCGACCTGGAAGACGTCTTCCTGGAAGTGATGGCCACCGAAAAAGGCCACAAATGGCAGATGGCCATCTGATGTCCGCAACGAGAAAAAATACGAAATGACCGGCTGGCAAACCCTCTTCTACAAGGAGATCCTGCGCTTCTGGAAAGTGGGATTTCAAACCGTGGGCGCGCCCGTGCTCACTGCCGTGCTCTACCTGCTGATCTTCGGCCATGTGCTCGAAGGCAACGCCAAGGTCTATGGCCAGGTCAACTACACGGCTTTCCTGGTGCCGGGCCTGGTGATGATGAGCGTGCTGCAGAACGCGTTCGCCAACAGCTCGTCGTCGCTGATCCAGAGCAAGATCATGGGCAGCCTGGTGTTCGTGCTGCTCACGCCGATCACGCACTGGGGCCTGTTCGCGGCCTATGTCGGCTCGTCCATCGTGCGTGGTGTGGCCGTGGGGCTGGGTGTGTTCGTGGTCACCGTGTGGTTCACCGGCACCAGCTTTGCGGCGCCGCTGTGGATCGTCGTGTTCGCCGTGTTCGGCGCGGCGCTGCTCGGCGTGCTGGGCCTGATCGCCGGCCTGTGGGCCGAGAAGTTCGACCAGATGGCGGTGTTCCAGAACTTCGTGGTCATGCCGCTCACCTTTCTGAGCGGTGTTTTCTACTCGATCCATTCGCTGCCGCCGTTCTGGCAGAAGGTCAGCCACCTGAATCCGATCTTCTACATGATCGACGGATTTCGTTACGGCTTTTTCGGCGTGAGCGATGTTTCGCCCTGGCTGAGCCTTAGCATCGTGGGTGTGGCGTTGCTTGTCGTCAGCGCCATCGCCGTCAACCTTCTCAGAATCGGCTACAAGATCCGTAGCTAAACCCACCATGACCGCAGAAGACCTCCAAGCCCTCATCGCCGCGCACCTGCCTTGCGAACACCTCACGCTCGAGGGCGATGGCCGCCATTGGTACGCCACCATCGTCTCGGCCGAGTTCGAGGGCAAACGCGCCATCCAGCGGCACCAGCGGGTCTATGCCACGCTGGGTGCGAAAATGCATACCGACGAAGTGCATGCGTTGTCGATGAAGACCTACACCCCCGCCGAGTGGGCCGCCTTGCCGGGTTGACGTCCACGTCGCCTTCATCATTTCCGAGCCAGTGACGACGCGCCCCACCCGCCGTCTATTTTCCCGATTGCATCCATGGACAAACTACTGATTCGCGGCGGCCGCTCTTTGCAGGGCGTCGTGCGTATTTCCGGCGCGAAGAACGCCGCCCTGCCCGAGCTTTGCGCGGCATTGCTCACGGCCGAGCCGGTGACGCTCACCAATGTGCCGCGCCTGCAGGACGTGGCCACCATGCTCACGCTGATCCGCAACATGGGCGTGCGTGCCGACAAGGCTGAAGACGGCACGGTGGCGATCAACGCCTCCGACCTGTCCTCGCCCGAGGCGCCTTACGAACTGGTCAAGACCATGCGCGCCTCGGTGCTGGCGCTCGGC
>JAQGMQ010000152.1 GCA_028292305.1 Rhodoferax sp. | reverse complement strand
CTTCAGGCTGTCGATGTAGCCATAGGCCACGTCGGCCACGGGCTTGCGGTTGTGGTAGCGCACTTCCATGTCGAAGCCGCTGGCGCGTTTGGCGATCACCCGGCCGATGCGGCCCAGGCCCATGATGCCCATACGTTTGCCGCTGATCCGGGTGGTCAGCGGATAGGTGCCTTTCAGCCATTCGCCACGCCGCACGAAACGGTCGGCCGCGCTGAACTGGCGCGCCACGTCCATCACCAGGCCGAAGGCCGTGTCGGCCACGCAGTCGTTGAGCACGTCGGGCGTGTAGCCCACGGGAATGCCGCGGGCACGGGCGCCTTCGATGTCGATGGTCTCGTAACCCACGCCGAAGCTGGAGATCACCTTCAGGTTGGGCAGCGCCTTGAGCTGGGCCGCGTCGATGCCGAAGCGGGCCGAGGTGGCCACGCCGACGAATTCGGCGCCGTGTTGCGCCAGGTACGCGGCCGGATCGGCTTCGCGCCACAGCGGCACCACGTCATAAAGTTCGTTCAGGGTGTGTTCGAGAGCCGGCAGCAAGGCGCCGACCTGGAGGATGCGTGGTTTCATGGAGAGGGCGAGCCGATCGCGTGGATGAAGGAGATGCTTATTTTGTCGCGTTTATGGGCGTGCTTCGGCGTCATTCGGGTGTGATCCCGGCGTCCTTCGCGACCTTGGCCCATTTCACCATTTCCGTGCCGATGAAGTCGGTGAACTGCTGGGGCGTGCCGCCGCCGGGTTCGATGCCCGCGTCCACCAGCCGCTGCCGCACGTCGGGCATCTGCAGGATCTTGTTGACCTCGGCGTTCAGCTTGGCCACCACCGCCTTGGGTGTGCCGGCGGGCGCCAGCAGGCCGCCCCAGGTGCTGGTCTCGTAGCCGGGCATGCCGGCCTCGGCCATGGTGGGCACGGTCGGCGCCACCGAGGCGCGTTTGACGGTGGTCACGGCGAGCGCACGCACGGCACCGGCCTTGACCTGCATGTTGATGGCGGCCACGGTGTCGAACATCATCGACACCCGGCCGCTGATCAGATCAGGATGGGCCAGCGTGCTGCCCTTGTAGGGGACGTGGATCATGTCGATGCCCGACATGCTCTTGAACAACTCGCCCGAGAAATGCGGCGCGCCACCCGAGCCGCTGGAAGCAAACGACAGCTTGCCCGGATTCGCCAGGCCATAGGCCTTGAGTTCCATCACGCTCTTCACGGGCAGTGTGTTCGACACCACCAGCATCAGCGGCACCACGTGGGTCTGGATCACCGGCTCGAAGCTCTTCAGCGTGTCGAACGGCAGCTTCTTGACCATGCTCGGGTTGATGGCGTGGCTGCTGGCCACCAGCGCCAGCGTGTGGCCATCAGGCGCGCTCTTGGCCACGAAGTCGGTGCCGATGATGCCGGTGGCGCCGGTCTTGTTGTCGATCACCACCGGTTGACCCCAGGCCTCGGTGAGCTTCTGGCCGATGAGCCGCGCGGCCAGGTCGATGGCGCCGCCGGGCGACGCGGGCACGACGATGGTCAGCTGTCTGGTGGGAAAGTTCTGGGCCGACGCAGGTTGTGCCGCGACGGCAGTGAAAGCCACCAGGGCGCAGGCGGTGAGAAGTCTTGTGGTCATGGGGTCTCCGATGTTGAAAATGTTGCAGTGCGCGACGCAACGGCCGCCGCGGCGCACGCGGTGATCAGGAAGAAAGCTAGTCGGCCTTGGCGCCGGACTTCTGCACCAGCGCACCCCATCGCGGGATTTCCTTGGCCATGTGCGCGGCCAGCTGCTCGGGACTGCTGGCCACGATCTCCATGCCCAGCTGGGTGACCAGCTTGTCCTTCACATCGGGCAGCGCGAGGATGGCCACGATCTCGTTATTGAGTTTGTTGACGATGGCCTTCGGTGTGCCCTTGGGCGCGTACACCGCCTGCCAGGACGACATCTCGAAGCCGGCGATGCCGGACTCGATCATGGTCGGCAGTTGGGGCGCCAGTGCAATGCGTTTGCCGGTGGTCACGGCCAGCAGCTTGAGCTTGCCGCCAGCTACCAGCGCCGAGGCCGCCGTCATCTGGTCGAACATGAAGGTCACCAGGCCGCTGGACACGTCCATCATGGCCGGCGGCGTGCCCTTGTAGGGAATGTGGTCGAGCTTGACGCCGATCAGATCGGCGAACATTTCGCCCGCCAGGTGGGTCGACGTGCCGGCACCGCTCGACGCGAAGTTGCGCTTGCTCGGATCGCGCTTGAGCAGGGCCACCAGCTCGGCCACCGAGTTCACGCCGAGCTTCGGATCGACGATCAGCACGTTCGGCAACATGGCCACCAGGCACACCGGCTCGAAGTCCTTGATGGGGTCGTACGGCAGGTTCTTGTACAGGCTGGCGTTGATCGCGTGGGTGCTGATGGTGCCGCCGAACAGCGTGTAGCCATCAGGCTTGGCCCGGGCCACGATGCCCGCGCCGACCGCGCCCGCTGCGCCCGGTTTATTGTCGACCACGAAGGGCTGGCCCAGGCGTTCCGACAGCTTCTGCGTGAGCGCGCGGCCGATCACGTCGGTCGATCCGCCAGGGGTGAAAGGCACGATATAGGTCACCGACTTGGCGGGATAACCGGCCGCGTCCTGCGCGACGGCCATGCCTGGCAGGGCCGAGGCCAGGCCGAAGCTGCCGATGGAAGATGCGATCGTCTTGAGGGCGGCGCGGCGCGGTACGGGGTTGTGCATGGCTTGTCTCTTGGATTGAACTGGCGTTGGAATGCGTTGGAAATACGTCGGCAATGCGTTGGATATGCGTTGGACATGCGATGGCGATGGCGCTGGCCGCCGGGTGAGGTCGTCGAAGAGCCCTGCACCAGACCGACGCTCCCGTCGCGCAGGTGTGGCACGTCGGCCACCTGCACGGGATATGTTAGCGCTAACAAAACGATGTTAACGAAACCCGTTGTCCAGGTCAACCTACAGGCTGGCCCGATTGATCAGTGAAAACCCGATGTCGCGAATCCGTGGTCCGGTGTCCACGCCGTCCACCCGGTCGAGGATGAAGCGTGCGGCCTGGCGTCCAATGGCCGTGCCGTCGATGTGCACCGTGCTCAGCGCCGGGTGGGTGTGCGCGGCGAAACCGAGGTTGCCGAAACCCATCACGGCGATGTCGCGCGGCACCACCATGCCGCCGGCCTGCGCTTCGGTGATGACGCCGTGGGCCAAAGCGTCGGAGCTGCAGAACACCACGTCGGTCCGGGGGTGGGCGGCGCGCATGCGCAGCAGACCTTCGCGCCCCGCGGCCAGCGTGGTCGGTGGCGCCGTGACCACCACGGGCACGTCGCCAATGCCCAGC
>JAQGMQ010000375.1 GCA_028292305.1 Rhodoferax sp. | reverse complement strand
CAGTTCTCCAGAACGTCGCAGTTAACAAAAAATCAGCGCAGTGAACATCGCACGGGTGCCGCTGAAAGCCAATTCTAGGCGCAGAAAATGCGCGGTTTTTTGACATTTCCGCATCACTGCAATGTGTGGCGGGACATTGGGCAGAGCGCCATCGATCCGGTAAAATCATGCTGCGTTGCAACAACAGCTTTTGACCGGCGCGCGCCAGAACCTTCGGCGCTCTTGCAACAGCCTGGATTTCGGCCCAACATCGGACCACGACCGGACACAGCTGGTTCATTCAATTCCAACAGATGGCCTCCAACGCTCCCAAAGAAGTTTTCATCCAGGGCATCACCGGCGACGGCAGAACCTTCCGGCCCAGCGACTGGGCGGAGCGCCTGGCCGGCGTGTTGAGTTCGTTCCGCCCAGGCGGTCCGCAACCGGGCAGCCACCTGAGTTATTCGCCCTGGTGCGTGCCCACCACCATCGACGGCGTGAAATGTGTGATCGTGAACCAGGAGTTGCGCGACCATGATGTGATGGCCTGGGATTTCGCGATGAACTTCGCGCGCGACAACGGCCTGCAGGTCAAAGACGCAAGCCTGGTGCCCGAAGCCTCCGCGGTGGCGGCCGCCGCGGCCATTGCACCGCCCCGCAAATAGCCCGCAGCCAGGCGAAGCCTGGGGTCTGCGGCTTGGGCTTCGGTGCAGCGCCCGGTCAGGGCAGCCGGATGACCCGGCCCGCATAAGCCGGCCGCGCCAGGCCGGCGTGTTCAGCGGCCATCGCCCGCACCAGCAACATCACCTCCGGCGTGAACACCGCCGACTTCGGCCCCCGGGTGTCCACGTGCAGCAGCATTTGCTCGCTCACCGCCACTGGGTCG
Organism: Rhodoferax sp.; assembly: GCA_028292305.1. Taxonomy (GTDB): domain Bacteria; phylum Pseudomonadota; class Gammaproteobacteria; order Burkholderiales; family Burkholderiaceae_C; genus Rhodoferax_B. The sequence goes on along the minus strand of JAQGMQ010000375.1, from coordinate 11,541 downwards.
GTCGACCCTTCCGCACCGTCCAACAAGGTCATGGCGTGGTAGACATGCAGGCGTTTCGCGTCCGCGGCCAGCACCTGGGTCGTCACCTGCACCTCTGCGCCCACCTTCACTTCCTGCAGAAAATTGATGTGGTATTCCACCGTGTAGATGGAACATTGTGTGCGGGCACGGCAGACCGCATCCAGCCCGAGCCGGTCCATCAACGCGTCGGTGGCGTAGCTGAAGATCAGGCCGTAAAAAGCATCGCGCAGGTGGCCGTTGTAGTCGCCCCATTCGGCACGCACCGTGTCCCGGTACTGCGGCAGCTCATAGGCCATGGCGCGCCTTGGCAGCTTCGACGGCAGCCATCACGCTGAGGATGGCGTCGTCGCGGTAACGTTCAAGCTGCTCGATGCTGTGGCTGCCGAGCTGCGCCGTGGTGCCGTCGACCACGCGGTCGATCAGCGCTTCGGTGAGCTTTGGCGCCACCAGCTTGGTCCACGGCAGCTCCAGCGCCGGGCCGAACTGGGCCATGAAGTGCCGCATGCCCGCGTTGCCGCCGGCGAGCGTGTAGGTCAGGAACGAACCCATGAACGACCAACGGATGCCGGCACCGAAACGGATGGCGTCGTCGATCTCACCGGTGGTGGCCACGCCGTCGTTGACCAGGTGCAGCGCCTCGCGCCACACGGCTTCGAGCAGGCGGTCGGCGATGAAGCCCGGAATCTCCTTGCGCACGTGCAGCGGCCGCATGCCGAGTGCGCCGTAGATCTGCATGGCGGCGGCGATCGTCTCGGGCGAAGTGAGTTCGCCGCCGACCACTTCGACCAGCGGCAGCAGGTAGACCGGGTTGAACGGGTGGCCCACCACGCACCGCTCGGGGCCGATGGCGTTGGCGTAGAAGTCGCTGGGCAGCAGACCCGAGGTGGACGACGCGATGATGGCGTCGGGCTTGGCCGCGGCGCTGATCCGCGCATGCAGCGCGAGCTTCAGGTCTTCACGCTCTGGCGCGCTTTCCTGGATGAAGTCGGCCTGGCGCACGCAATCCTCGACCGTGGCGACAAAGCGCAGGCGCTCGGTGGAAGCGCCGTCGGCCAGCCCCAGGCGCTGCAACGCGGGCCAGGCATTGGCGACCCTGTCACGCAGCTGTGCCTCGGCGCCGGGCGCCGGGTCCCAGGCGATGACGTCGAGCCCATGGGCCAGTGCCCGCGCAACCCAGCCGCTGCCGATGACGCCTACGCCGAGTGCGGCGAAGGTCCTGATTTTTGTGATGACGGACATGTTGAAGTGCTCAGAAAGAAGTTGAAGACCGGAACCACCAGGCGGACCAGGCGCAGACCATGTCGGCCACCAGCTGGTAACCGGCGGCACCGGGATGGCAGCCATCGCTGGCGGCCACGTCGTCCCGCCACAGGCTGCTGTCCATCAGCTGGCCAGCGACCGGCAGGTAGTGCACGCCGAGTGCGCGGGCACGCTCGGCATAACGGGCACACAGCTCGCGCGTGCGTGCGTCCTGCGTTGCCTCGCCCACCGGGAATGGACCGACCACGCGGGTCGGGTGCAAGAGCTGCGCATCGGATACGGTGCGCGAAAAATGCGCGAGACTCCGTGCCAGCGGCACCCGCAGGTCTTCGCCAAGCCGGGTGGTGTCGTTCGCACCGAAGCAGAACACCAGGTACTTGTGGCTTCCGGCCTGCAGACGGGCCAACGCTTCGGCACGCCAGCGCGCGGACACATCGGCGCTCGTCGCGCCGCGGATACCCAGGTTGTGCAAAGTGAGCGCGTAACCCTGGTTCCAGGCGGCGGCGCCCACACGGCCGACCCAGCCCTGGCAGGTCGGGTCGCTCGTGCCCTGCACCATCGAGTCGCCGAAAAAGCAGATGCGGTGGTCGTTGCCGGGCGCCGGCTCAGCCACGCTTCTTCAAACCCAGCTTCTGCCGCCCTTCCTGGGGCGTGAGCGTGCGCGCACCCAGGTGGCTGATGAGGCTGTTGGCGCGCTCGACCAGGCTGCCGTTGCTGGCGTGCACACCCTTGTCGAGCCAAAGGTTGTCTTCCAGCCCGACCCGCACATTGCCACCGAGCAGCACGGCCTGCGCCACCATCGGCATCTGCATTCGGCCGATGCCGAAGCCGGCCCATATGGCGCCGGGCGGCATGTTGTCGGCCATCGCCTTCATGGTGGTGGTGTCGGCTGGCGCGCCCCAGGGAATCCCGAGGCACAGCTGGAACAGCGGCGCGTCGCCCAGCAAGCCCTCCTTCAGCATCTGCTTGGCAAACCACAGGTGCCCGGTGTCGAACACTTCCAGCTCGGCCTTCACGCCGAGCTCGAGGATCCGCTTGGCGCCTGCGCGCAACTGTGCCGGTGTCGACACGTAGATATAGTCGCCATCGCCAAAGTTCAGCGTGCCGCAGTCGAGTGTGCAGATCTCGGGCAGCAACTCTTCGACATGGATGAGCCGCGCCAGCCCGCCCACCAGATCGGTGCCGGCGCCGAATTCCATCGGACGTTCGCCAGGGCCGATTTCCAGATCGCCGCCCATGCCGGCGGTCAGATTCAGCACCATGTCAACACCTGAAGACCGGATGCGGTCGACCAGCTCGCGGTACAGCGCAGGGTCGCGGCTGCCCTTGCCGGTGGCCGGGTCGCGCACATGGCAGTGGACGACGGTGGCGCCGGCTTTTGCGGCCTCGACCGCGGCCGCGGCGATCTGTTTCGGGGTGACGGGAATGGCGGGGTGCCGGCCCACCGTATCGCCCGCGCCAGTGACGGCGCAGGTCACGATGACATCGTGGTTCAAGAAAATCTCCTGGAAAAATGTCTTTGGGTTCTAGAGGCCGAGCGACGTGCGCACGGCGGGCAGGCCTTCCTGGCCGTCGAACGTTTTCACCCCGGCAAGCCATTTGGGCAGCAGCTCGGGGTTCTGCTTCAGAAAATCCTTGGCCGCCGTGGCGGGCAGCACCTTGCCCACGATCGGCACCATCAGGCGGTTTTCGATGTCGGTGGAAAACACCAGGTTGGACAGCAGCTTGCCGGCGTTCGGGCAGCGGTCCAGGTAGTCGTTGGCGACCAGGGTGTTGACGCGGGCCTCGCCGAAGTTCGGACCGAAAGACGCGTCACCGCCGCTGAGGTACGTGATCTGCATCTGGATATTCATCGGATGCGGCTCCCAGCCGACGAACACCACCGGCCGCTTCTGCCGAACCGCACGCTGCACCTCGGCCAGCATGCCGGCTTCGCTTGACTGCACCAGCTTGAAGCCGCCCAGGCCGAGCTCGTTCTTGTCGATCATGGCCTGCACCTTGGCGTTGGCGCTGCTGCCGGCTTCGATGCCGAAGATCTTGCCGTCCAGCTCTTTCTGGAATTTGGCGATGTCGGCAAAACTCTTCAGCCCGGCCTCGGCCGCATAGGCGGGCACGGCCAGGGTGGCTTTGGCGCCGCTGAGGTTGGGCGTGGGCAGCATGCTCAAGGTCTTGGCCTTGACCATCGGCTCGATCATCGCGTCCTGCACCGGGCTCCAATAGCCGAGCGATACGTCGATCTGCTTGCTCTTGAGGCCGGCCAGCGAGATCGGTACCGAGGCGATGGTGGTGCTGGTGGCGTAACCCAGGCCTTCGAACACCGTAGTGGCCAGCGCGGTGGTGGCGGTGATATCGCTCCAGCCGATGTCGACGAAGCGCACCTTCTTGCAACTGTCCGCGTCCTGGGCCATCGCCGGCGGCACGCCCACCACCGCGGCCACGAGGCCGACACACCGCATCCAGTTTTTCATCATGGGTCCTTGGGGTAGAAGTTCTGTCCATGCGCCCGGGCCTCGGCCCGTATTGCGCTGGATCAAATCTACCCCTGGCCCCGCGGTGCCAAACGACGCCGGGCGACCGAAACTGGCTCGTTTGCGACGAGGCTCGGCCATCACGACGCCCGTGGCTATCGCGGAAACGAAAAACCGCCCGAAGGCAGCGCGCAACGCAAAAAACCGCCCGAAGGCGGCGCAGAACGAAAAAACCGCCCGAAGGCGGTTTTTAAGCTTTGCTGGCAGCGCACCCCACACAACGGCGGACCAGCGAACCGGTCCGGGCTTTTAGTGCAGTTCGGGCTTAAGTGATTAAGCGGCTGCAGTGACGGCCAGAGCCTTCACCTTGGTGCTCAGGCGGCTCTTGTCGCGCGCTGCCTTGTTCTTGTGGAAGATGCCCTTGTCGGCGACGGTGTCGACAACAGCTTGCATCTTGGCGAACAGTTCGGTCGCCTTGGTCTTGTCGCCAGCGAGAACAGCCTTTTCGACGTTCTTCACCGCGGTACGGTATTTGGAACGCAGCGAGGTGTTCGCGGCGTTGATCTTGACGTCCTGGCGGACGCGTTTACGGCCCGACGCGAGGCGCGGGTTCTTTTTCTTGGGCTTGGTTGCCATAATAATGTTCCTTGAGGTTAGGGGATGATGCGCAGCAAAGCCCGCGATTATAGCAGCGGCCGCGCCGGCCCGCGCCGCCCGGCTGGGGCCCGGAACCGCCGGGCTACACTCGCCGCGTGAGTCTTCTCAAATCCGCTTCCACCATTTCCCTGTTGACCCTGGCCTCCCGCGTAGCGGGTTTGATCCGAGACCAGCTCTTCGCCGCCACCTTCGGCGCCAACGCCCTGACCGACGCGTTCTACGTGGCGTTCCGCATTCCCAACCTGTTCCGCCGCCTGTTCGGCGAAGGCGCCTTCAGCCAGGCCTTCGTGCCGGTGTTGGCCGCCAGCAAGGCCAAACACGGCTTCGCGCCGACCAAATTGTTGATCGACAGCGTGGCCACGGTGCTGACCTGGGTGCTGGTCATCACCAGTGTGCTGGGCGTGATCGGCGCGCCGCTGCTGGTGTGGGGCATGGCGGGCGGGCTGCAGCAGGAGCCGGCCGCCTACAACGTGGCCATCACCATGACGCGCTGGATGTTCCCCTACATCCTGTTCATCTCGCTGGTGTCGATGGCCTCGGGCATCCTCAACACCTGGCGCGTGTTTGCCGTGCCCGCGGCCACGCCGGTGCTGCTGAACATCGCCATGATCGCCGCCACGCTGATCGGCACGCCCTGGTTTCGTGCAAACGGCATCGAGCCGATCTATGCGCAGACCGTCGGCGTCATGCTGGGCGGCGTGTTTCAACTGGCGGTGCAGATCCCGGCGCTGCGCCGGCTCGGGCTGCTGCCGCGCATCGGCGTCACCTGGTCGGCCCTGTCCGCCGCCTGGGCCGACCCGGCCACCAAGAATGTCGCCAAGCTGATGTTGCCGGCGCTGCTGGGCGTGGGCGTGGCGCAGATCTCGATCTTCATCAACACCCAGATCGCGTCGCGTCTGGCGCCGGGCAGCGTGAGCTGGATCAGTGGGGCCGACCGGCTGATGGAATTCCCAACGGCGCTGCTGGGCGTGGCGCTGGGCGTGGTGCTGATGCCGCAACTGGCCGGCGCGCGCGCCGCCAACGACCCGGATCAATACTCCGCCATGCTCGACTGGGGCCTGCGCCTGGTCGTGTTGCTGGCCGTCCCCTGTTCGGTGGCGCTGTTGACCTTTGCCACGCCAATGGTGGCAGTGATCTTCCACTACGGCAAATTCGGTGACTACGACGTGGCCCAGACGGCGCTGGCGCTGATGGGCTGGGGCGTCGGGCTGGTCGGCATCGTGGCCATCAAGGTGCTGGCGCCGGGTTATTACGCGAGCCACAACATGCGCACGCCAGCCATGATCGCCGTGGCGGTGCTGGTGATCACCCAGCTGTTGAACCTGTTGCTGGTGCCGCTGTTTCAACATGCCGCGCTGACGCTGTCGGTGGGCCTGGGGGCCTTGGTCAACGCGCTGTGGCTGTTGATCGGCTTGCTCAAGCGCGGCAGCTACCGGCCCGCGCCGGGCTGGTGGGCCTACCTGCTGCAGGTGATCGCCGGCAGCGCGCTGATGGCGGTGTTGCTGATGTGGGCTTCGAACCAGGTGCCCTGGACCCAGTTGCAGGACCGGGGCCTGTACCGCATCGGCCTGCTGGCGCTGGTGCTGGCTGGTGCGGCAGCTATTTATTTCATAGCCATCCTGGCCGCCGGCGTGAAGCTGCGGAAATTGCTCAGGCATTGAGGCGAAAATCCGGCGACGCTGCTACAGTGTTCCATCAAAGAGATCCTATGCAGCTTAGTTTTCAGGCCCCCTCCCCCCTCGAATACTTCACTTTGCTGGTCGAAACCGACGAGCACTTCCCGCTGCTTGAAACCGTCGCCAGCCTGGCGCAGGACGAGTACCCCGACCTCGATGTGCAACAGGTGCTGGGCGACGTGGACCAGCTGCTGGCCCGCCTCAAGCGCCGCCTGCCGCCCGACGCCGCGCCGCTGCAGCGCCTGCGCGGACTCAACCAGTTCTACTACCGCGACCTCGGCTTCGGCGGCAACGCCAACGACTACTACGACCCGGACAACAGCTACCTGAACGCGGTACTGCGCACGCGGCGCGGCATCCCGATCTCGCTGGCGGTGGTGTGGCTCGAGCTGGCGCAGGGCCTGGGCCTGCACGCGCGCGGCGTGAGCTTCCCGGGCCACTTCATGATCAAGGTGAACCTGCCCAAGGGCCAGGTGGTGATGGACCCGTTGTCGGGCCAGTCACTGAGCCGCGAAGAACTGTCGGAACGGCTCGACCCGTTCAAGCGGCGCAGCGGGCTGATCGACGAATTCGAAGTGCCGATGGGCTTGTACCTGCAGTCGGCGCCGTCGCGCGACATCGTGGCGCGCATGCTGCGAAACCTGAAGGAAATCTACAAGACCCAGCAGGATTGGCAGCGCTTGGTGGCCGTGCAGAACCGGCTGGTGGTGCTGTTGCCGGAAGCCTGGTCCGAGTACCGGGACCGCGGCCTGGCCCACGCTGAAGCCGGCAATACCCAGCAGGCCGTGGCCGACCTCGAGAAATACCTGGACTGTGGTGAAGAGGCCCTGGACACCGAGGCCATCAGCGACCGCGTCACTGCTCTGCGCCGCGCGAAAAACTGAAGGCGCACCGGGCCCGCCGCGGCCCCGCCGAACGAATCAACGCGCCATTGCCTTGATGCCCGTGCCGATGACAGGCCGGGCCTTGGCGCGGTAGAGCACCAACGTCGCCACCAGGCCGCAGACCGCGGCAAACGTCATCCACAGCGCCGGCGCGGCCTTGTTGCCGGTGGCTTCGATCAGCCCGGTGGCGATGGCCGGCGTGAACCCGCCGAAGATGGCCGTCGCCAGACTGTAAGCCAGCGAAAACCCGACCGTACGCACCTCCACCGGCATGACTTCGGTCAGCGCCACCACCATCGCCCCGTTGTAGCTGGCGTACAGGAACGACAGCCACAGCTCCACGCCCAGCATCTTGTCGAAGCTCGGCTCGTTGGTGAGCCAGGTCATGGCCGGGTAGGCGCTGAGGATCGTCAACACCGTGAAAAACAACAGCAGCGGACGCCGACCGATGCGGTCCGACAGCGCGCCCATCACCGGCAACCAGATGAAATTGGAAACGCCCACGCACAGGGTGACGATCAGCGCGTCGGTGGTGCTGAGGTGCAGCACGCTTTTGCCGAAGGTCGGGGTGTAGACGGTGATCAGGTAGAACGACACCGTGGTCATCGACACCAGCATCATCCCCGAGATCACCAGACCCCAGTTGTCGAGCATCGAACGGAAGATGGCCCGGGTATCGGGGCGGTGCTTGCGCTGCATGAATTCCTCGGTTTCCTGCAGCGAGCGGCGCAGCATGAACAGCACCGTCAAGATCATGCAGCCTATGAAGATCGGCTCACGCCAGCCCCAGTCTCCGATCTGCAGCGTCGTCAGCCAGACGTTCAGCGCATAACCTATGGCCGCCGACACGATGATGGACTCCTGCTGGCTGGCCGACTGCCAGCTCACGTAGAAGCCTTTGCGCCCCGGCGTGGCCATCTCGGCCAGATAGACAGAAACCCCACCCAGCTCGACCCCTGCCGAGAAGCCCTGCAGCAGCCGGCCGATCAGCACCAGCGCCGGTGCCAGGTAGCCGATGCTGGCGTAACCCGGCACGCAGGCGATGAGGACCGTGCCGGTGGCCATCAGCATCAGCGTGACGATCAGCCCCTTGCGGCGGCCGACGCGGTCCACATAGGCACCGAGAAAGATCGCGCCGAGCGGGCGCATCAGAAAGCCCGCACCGAAGGTCATGAAGGTGAACATCAGCGACGCGAACTCGTCCGCCGCGGGGAAGAACGTCTTGGCGATGTAGGTGGCGTAGAAGCCGAACAGGAAGAAGTCGAACATCTCCATGAAGTTGCCACTGGTCACGCGCAGCACCGTGCCGAACTTGGACTGCGTCGGGGCTGGAAAAGCTGTTGTGTTAGTCATTTTTATAGGGAGTGAGCGGTGGTCCGATCATTTTCTGCCCGCGCCAGCAACGCGTGCCGTTGCGGGCCCCCGCCTTTACCGCCATTGACAAGCTTTACCCCACAGACTTGAAACCGCCCGCGTGGCGGTCTGCCAGCCTCAGTCGGCCAGAAACAGGGCTTGCAGATCGCTCAGGAAATCGAAGCCACGTTCGGTCGGCGTCACGCGCACGAAGTCACGCGTGATGAGCCCTTTGCGCTCGGCGGCGTCCAGGCCTTTCTGAATCGCCGTGACCGCCAGGCCCGTGCGCTGGCTGAACTGCTCGAGTTCGAAGCCGTCGCGCAGGCGCAGCGCGTTCAGCATGTATTCGAACGGCAGCTCGGCACGGCTCACTTCCTCGTCCTTGGCGAGCGCGTTACCGGCCAGCGCGTTGTCCATGTAGAGCGCCGGCTCGCGAAACCGCACCTGGCGCACCACGCGGTGCGCAAAGCTCAGCTTGGTATGCGCCCCTGCACCGATACCCAGGTAATCGCCGAACTGCCAGTAGTTGGTGTTGTGGTAACAGCCGTGGCCGGGCAGCGCATAGGCCGACACCTCATAGCGGTTCATGCCCGCGGCGCCGGTCAGCTCGGTGATGCGGTCGAGCATGGCGTAGGCCGTGTCGTCCTCGGGCAGGCGGGGCGGAAACTTGGCGAAGTAGGTGTTGGGCTCGATGGTCAGGTGGTAGATCGAAATGTGCGGCGGCTTGAGCGCCAGCGCCGTCATCACGTCCGCATCCAGCTCGGCCATGGTCTGGCCCGGCAAGGCGTACATCAGGTCGAGGTTGAAGGTATCGAAGGACTGCGCCGCTTCTTCGACGGCAGCCAGCGCCTGGTCCCGGTCATGCACGCGGCCGAGTGCCTTCAGGTGCGCATCGTTGAAGCTTTGCACACCAACCGACAGCCGCGTGACCCCAGCGCCGCGGTAGGCCCGGAAGCGGTCTTTCTCGAAGGTACCGGGGTTGGCCTCCAGCGTGATCTCGCATTCGGGCTCGAGCCGCAGCCGCGCGCGGATGTCGCTGATGAGGCGGTCGATCGCTGCCGGTGAAAACAGGCTCGGCGTGCCGCCCCCGATGAAGATGCTGTGCACCGTGCGGCCCCACACCAGCGGCAGCGCGGCTTCCAGGTCGGCCATCAGCGCGTCGATGTAGCGCTGCTCGGGCGGGCCGGCGGGTGCGGCCTCGGGTTCGATCGCGCCGGCGTTGGCGTTGGCCCAGCGCACCACTTTTTCACTGCGCAGTTCATGCGAATTGAAATCGCAATAGGGGCATTTCTTCAGGCACCAGGGCAGGTGCACGTACAGCGACAGCGGCGGCAGCGACTTCAGCTGCAGCAGGCCGGGGCGCAGGTAATGCTGGATGTCGGCGATCACTTCGGACTCCCGCGGCTACCAGCGCTCGCGCATCAGCGCCAGCATGTCGCGCGCCGCACGGCCGCGGTGGCTGTTGGCGTTCTTGACTTCAGGTGTGAGCTGGGCGAAGGTCTTGCCGAATTCTGCGAGGAACATCACCGGGTCGAAGCCGAAGCCGCCCTCGCCCACCGGCGCGCGCGTGATCTCGCCGACCACGCGGCCCACGGCGATCAGCGGTTCGGGGTCTTGGGGCGAACGCACGGCCACGAGCGTGCTCACCAGCGCGGCACGGCGGTTGTCGACCGCCTGCATCTGTTCGAGCAAGGCGCGCACGTTGTTGGCGTCGCCCTTGGCATAACCGAACTGCACGGCGTAGTAGGCCGTGTCCACACCCGGCAGGCCACCGAAGGCGTCGAGACACAGGCCGGCGTCGTCGGCCACCGCGGGCAGGCCAGCCGCCGCCGAAGCGTGGCGCGCCTTGGTCAACGCGTTCTCGACGAAGGTGCGAAACGGCTCCTCGGCCTCGGGTATGTCCAGCTGGCCTTGCGGCACCAGCTCGTAGCCCAGGGGTGCGAACAGCGCCCGCAGTTCCACCAGTTTTCCCTGGTTGTTGGATGCCAGAATAATCTTGCTCAAGTCGGCCTCCAGCCGGTTCGGATTGACGTGCAAAGCGCCTACTTTGCGAGCGCTTCGTTCTGCAGCAGGATGAGTTCGCCGATGCCCTTCTCGGCCAGCCCCAACAGCGCATCCATCTCGGCACGCGAGAACGCCGCGCCTTCGGCCGTGCCCTGCACTTCAACGAAATGGCCGGCGCCGGTCATGACCACGTTCATGTCGGTGTCGCAGGCCGAATCTTCGGTGTATTCGAGGTCGAGCAGCGCGGTGCCGCCCAATAGCCCCACCGAGATGGCGGCAACGCTGCCGGTGATCGGCGAGGCCGAGAGCTTGCCGCTGGCGAGCAGCGTTTTCACCGCGTCCTGCGCCGCAACGAAGGCGCCGGTGATGCTGGCCGTGCGCGTGCCACCATCGGCCTGGAGCACGTCGCAGTCGAGGTGGATGGTGCGTTCGCCGAGGCGCCGCAGATCGAACACCGCGCGCATCGAGCGGCCGATGAGGCGCTGGATTTCCTGCGTGCGCCCGCTCTGTTTGCCGCGGGCTGCCTCACGGTCGCTGCGGGTGTGGGTGGCGCGCGGCAACATGCCGTATTCGGCCGTGACCCAGCCTTCGCCGCTGCCCTTCTTGTGGCCCGGCACTTTTTCTTCGACCGAGGCTGTGCACAGGACCTTGGTGTTGCCGAACTCGATCAGCACCGAGCCTTCGGCGTGCATGGTGTAGCCGCGGGTGATGCGCACCGGGCGCATGGCGTTGGCGGCGCGGGCGCCGCTGCGTACGAATTCAGTCATGTGGCAGCAATCAAAAAACAGGAAGAGGAAGCGCGGCGCCGGGGACGCGCGCCGCGTGTGTCAAAGCGCCTGCATCGACCCGCGCATCTCAGAGCTTACGCTCGGCCGAGCGTTTGATCGCCGCGTTGATCTCGGCGATCGAGCGCTCGATGGCGGCGTCGTCCATGTCGTCGACCAGGACGTCAGCACCTGAGGACTGGATGGTCGAAGCGAATTCGCCGTCGGTGATCGAGTCGGTGGAAATGCCGCGCGTCGACTCCAGCGGGTCGGGCGTCTCCCATTCGAGCGCCATGGCCGTCACATTGTCGCCGTGCACGCCGCCCTTGCGCAGCGCGAGCTCCACGAGTTCGGGCACCGATTCCGACACCGGCGAGGCCGCCAGATGCTGCACGATATCGGCTTCATTCAGGCTGCCCCAGAGGCCGTCGGAACACAGCAGGATCTTGTCGCC
>JAQGMQ010000117.1 GCA_028292305.1 Rhodoferax sp. | reverse complement strand
CCCTGCGACCTGGTGGTGCTGAACTCGGAGCCTTCGTCCTACCTGATGGCGCTGCACCGCGAGATCGCCGCGCTGCGCGAACGCACCCTGGCCGAGATCAGCGGCGAACCCGGCGCCGGCCAGATCGGCTTCTACCTGCTGCGCACCGAAGAGCTGGCGCGCGACGAGATCACCACGCTGCAGAGCCTGGCCCGCGTGCGCCTGCATGCCGACGGCCGGCCGCTGCTGCACCACCTGGGCGAATGGAGCCAGCTGCAACAACAGGCCAGCGACGAACGCAGCGCCAAGGCCAGCACCGCCGTGGCGCTGGCACCGGCCCGGCGCCAGCTGCCAGCCGCGGCCAATGGTGATTTTTCATCGGGCCAGACCGAGTTCCGCTTTTCGGTGGGCGCCGACCTGCGGCCCATCAAGCCCTGGATCAACGTGTTGTCCAACCCCGGCTTCGGCGCGCAGGTGTCCGAAGCCGGCGGCGGCTACACCTGGGCCATGAACAGCCGGATGAACCAGCTCACGGCCTGGTCGAACGACGCCGTGGCCGACACACCTTCCGAATGGTTTTTGCTGCAGGACCGCAAGACCCGCGAGGTGTGGAGCGTGGCGCCATCGGCCTGGGGCACGCCCGATGCGGCCACGCCGGGTGCGCAGCCGGTCTACCGCGTCGCCCACGGCCAGGGCTACACCAGCATCGGCCACCGCCGTGGCGATCTGGAAGTCACCACTACCTGGTGTGTGGACGCGGCCACGTCGGTCAAGCAGGTGCGGCTGCGGCTGGTGAACCGCGGCCACCGCACGCTGCAGTTGCGCGTGGCCGGCATCGCCGAATGGATGATGGGGGCGAACCGCTCCGACCGCGGCAGCACCACCACCAGCGTGCAGCGCCACCGCTGGCGCGGCGCGCCGAGCGACGTGGCCGGCGCGGCGCCCGCCGAACACAGCCTGACCGCGCTGCACTGCACGCAGCGCGACCGCTCCGCCGGCTTCGGCGACGGCACCGCCTTCCTGGCGCTGCTGGGCCTGGCCGGCAGCACGGCCGATGCCGGCGAGGGCGACGACTGGACCTGCGACCGGCGCGAATGCTTCGACGCACGCGGCCGCCTGGTGCTGCCCGAGCAGTTCAGCCAGCAGACGGGTGCCGGACTCGACCCCTGCGCGGCACTGGCCACCAACCTGGCCGTTGCCACCGGTGAGACGGTGGACGTGGTGTTCCTGCTGGGCTTCGGCGCCAACCCGGCGGCGGCGCGGGGGCTGGTCGTCGAGTCGGCGGCGGTGCCCGCAAGTCAACGGGTGGAGACAGTCCGTAACCTGTGGGACAACCTGCTCGGCGCCACCACCGTGAAGACGCCCGATCCGCTGTTCGACGCGCTGGTCAACCGTTGGCTGCTGTACCAGACGGTGACCTGCCGGCTCTGGGCCAAGGCCGCGTTCTACCAGGCCGGCGGTGCCACCGGTTTCCGCGACCAGCTGCAGGACGCCATGGCCCTGGCCTGGGCCGAGCCGGCCACGCTGCGCGAACAGATCGTGACCTGCGCCTCCCGCCAGTTCCCTGAAGGCGACGTGCAACACTGGTGGCACGCGCCCACCGGCGCCGGCGTGCGCACCCATTTCTCCGACGATCTGCTGTGGCTGGCCCATGCCGCGCACCACTACCTGGAAGCCACCAGCGACGCCACGCTGCTCGACGAGAGCGTGCCGTTTCTGGAAGGCGCGGCCATTCCCGAACACGCCGAAGACGCCTACTACGCGCCGAGCGTCAGCGGCCAGCACGCCACCGTCTTCGAACACGCGGCGCGCGCCATCGACAAGAGCCTGGCCGTCGGCATCCACGGCCTGCCGCTGATGGGCAGCGGCGACTGGAACGACGGCATGAACCGCGTCGGCATCGAAGGCCGCGGTGAATCGGTGTGGCTGGGCTGGTTCATCTGCAAACTGGTGCGCGACTTCGCACCCATCGCCGCCGCGCGCGGCGAGACCGAACGCGCCACCCGCTGGCAACAGGCGGCCGATGGCTGGCAGGCCGCACTGCAGGGCACGGCCTGGGACGGCGAATGGTTCAAGCGCGCCTTCTTCGACGACGGCAGCCCGCTCGGCTCGCAGGTCAACCCCGAAGCCCGCATCGACCTGATCGCCCAGGCCTGGGCCGTGTTGTCGCACGCCGCCACGCCGGCCCAGCAACAGCAGGCCATGGCCGCGGTCGAGCAGCACCTGGTCGACCACGAGGCCGGCCTGGTGCGCCTGCTCGACCCGCCGCTGGACAAGGCCACGCCGAGCGCCGGCTACATCCAGGCCTATCCGCCGGGCGTGCGTGAAAACGGCGGCCAGTATTCGCACGGTGCGGTGTGGTCGCTGATGGCCCAGGCCGAGCTGGCCCAGCAGGGCGCGCCCGGTGCGTCCACCGACACGCCCTACCGCTACTTCACCTACCTGAGCCCGGCACACCGCGCGCGCCACCCCACGCACGGCGCGGCCTACGGCATCGAGCCCTATGTGATGGCCGGCGACGTGTACACCCAGCCCCCGTACGTGGGGCGCGGCGGCTGGAGCTGGTACACCGGCTCGTCGGCGTGGATGCACCGCGCGGCGATCGAATCCATCTTCGGCCTGAAGCAAGGCGCGGACGAACTGCACTTCGCCCCCTGCCTGCCCCGGCACTGGCCGCGGGCCGAGCTGACGCTGCGCCGCGGCGCACAGACGCTGCGCTTCACGCTGCTGCGCAGTGAGGCCACGGTCGAGACAACACCGCCGACGCGTCGCTTGCTGCCAATGGAAAAGCTGCGCTGGCGCGACCTGCCGCCCGACGCCGGTTTCGTGATCCCGCTGCCACAGTAGAACAACGCCCGTCGACAGCCGCGACCCCGGCTTGTGCGCCAGCGTACAGACCGGTTCGCCGCCCGGGTGCATGCTGGCGCTTTCATCTTTTTCCGAGGCGTTTCCATGTCCAATCCAGAGCCGTTTTTCCACGAAGCTTCGAGCACGGTGCGTTTCTGGGTGCTCGTCGACGCCAACTGGGTCGGCGCCAGCATCGGCAAGGCCGCGCTGCACTACCGCTACGCCCCCAACCGCAACGACGACGAACCACTGGCCACCTACACCGCCAACGCCCCGGAGATCGATGCGGCGGTGCGCAAACGCGTGCTCGGCGGCTCGGTCGAACCGGTGATGCTGCGCGACCACGACGTGCGCGAGATCGTGGCGGGCTGAGCCCTGTGCAGCGGATGCAGCCGATGCAGATTCAGCTGCGAACGCGGGCCTTGGCGCGTGGTTTCTTCTCGAGCGGCAACGTCCCCTTCGAGTCACCGTCCTTGCTGAACTCCTGAACCACCTGGCGGATGCCGTCGAGCGCCGCCTTCACGGCGACCCGGCTGGCCAGGTCGTCGCGCCAGTACAGCGTGACCGATCCGGACACCGTCAGCTGGATCGGAATGATCGACAGGATGTTCATCCGGGTCCAGCGCAATGCCGGGCGACCTGAGGTGACGCCGATCATGTTGCTGTGCACCAGCAAGGTGGTGGTCAACGTCGCCGAATTCGATTCGACATAGGCCACCGGCGGCTTCTGCCCGGCCTCGATCAGCGCCTTGTCGAAAGCGGTGCGCACCGGCGTGCCCTTGGCCCAGAGCGCCCACGGATAACTGAGCACATCCGCCCAGGTGGGCTTTCTCAGGTCGAGAATCGGATGGTCGCGGCGCACCACCAGATGGATGGGCTCGACATACAAGACCTCGGACCGGATCAGTGGGTCCTGCACATGCATGTTGGACGGCCCGACCACCACGTCGAGCAAACCCATGCTCAGCGATTCGAGCAGATTCTCGGCCTTGCTCTCCATGAGCCGGATGTGCGCGGTGGGCAGCTTTTCAAGAATCTTGAGCACGGCCATCGGCACGCTGTCGACCGACGACGCGCCGGCAAAGCCGATGCTGACGAGCCCGTCGCCGCCGTCGCGCAGCACCGCCATCTCGTCGCGCGCGGTATCCAGGTGGGCCTCGATGCGCCGCGCGTGGCCGATCAGGGCTTCGCCGTAAACGGTGGGGCGCAGGCCCCTGGCCAGCCTTTCGAATAGAGGTACGCCGACGTCTTCCTCCAGTTCGCGCAGCCACTTGGACAGCCCGGGCTGCGTGGTGTGCAGCAGTTCGGCAGACTGGCTCATGTTGCCGGTCTGCGCCAGGCTCAACAGCATCTGCAGATTACGCAGGCGAAGACGGTGTGTCCAATCCATCAGGGCTCCAAGCATGTCCAAAAGCGTATGGATCATACTTAAATTTTATTGTCCTCTGCATAGGTGTTGCGGCATAGTGCGGCATGTCAACGCTTGAGGAGTCGCACTGCGGCTCAGATCGCGTCATGGCCGGGACGATAAAAAAAGGAAGGAGACAAGCTTGTGGAAAACCACTATGCGCCGGCATTGGCGCACGATCCGGGCACGCTCGGCATGATGCCGGAGCCGAGCAGCCAGGCGCCCCGGCCCGCGGTGGCAAGCACCGCCGTCGGCACCACGGCCAAGGCCAAATGGACCGCCGCCGCGACCTTCGCGGTGCTGCTTCTGGCCGGTGCGGCCCTGCCAAGATGGCTGGCCTCGCCGCTGCTGCTCAGCCTGCTGACCCAGGCCGTCATCAGCGCCATCCTGGCGACCAGCGTCGGATTCCTGGTGCGCCAGAACGGCTTGGTCAGCTTCGGCCAGGCGGCCTTCTACGGCTTGGCCGGCTACGTGGTGGCGCTTTCACTGGCGCGCGGCATCGCCTCGGCCGAGTGGTCGATTCTGGCCGCAATCGTGATTCCGACGGTGCTGGCCTGCGTGCTCGGCGCACTCTTTCTGAGATTGGTCGGCGTGGCCTTCTCCATGCTCACGCTGGCCGTGGCGCAGGGCTTCCATGAAGTGTTCCTGCGCTGGCGCGAACTGGCCAATGGCGAAGACGGGATGAAGGTGAACCTGCCCGACGCGCTGTTCGGCATCCGCACGGAAATCTTCCAGCGGCCGGAGTCCATGTTCGTCATCTGCTGGGCCGCACTGATGGTGGTGCTGCTCGGCCTGTGGCTGCTCACACGCAGCAACTTCGGCACCCTGACGCTGGCCATCCGCGAAAACGAGGAGCGGGTGCGTTTCATCGGTTATGCGACCAACCTGCCGCGCGTGATGGTCTATGCCGTCTCCGCCGCCATTGCCGCGCTGTCGGGCGTGCTCTTCGCGGTCTACAACGGCTTCATGACACCGGAGACCCTGCACTGGAGCCTTTCCGGCGAGATCCTGATCATGGCCATCATCGGCGGCACGCGCCAGGTCTGGGGGCCGGCCCTGGGCGCCGTCGTGTTCTTCTTCCTCAAGGGCTCGATCGGCGACGTGACCGAGCACTGGCCGGCCATCATCGGCACGCTGCTGATCGTGGTCGTCGTGCTGCTGCCGGGCGGCATCAGCGGCCTGCCCGGCCTGATCAAGGCGCGGCTTGAAGGCGCCCGCAAATGAGCGCTCCCGCCTATCTGCTGCAAGGCATCGACCTGACCCGGCGCTACGGCGGATTCGCCGCGCTCGACAACGTCACGCTCCAGGTGCGGCCCGGTGAAATCCGCGGCCTGATCGGCTCCAACGGAGCCGGCAAGTCGACCCTGATGGACGCGCTTTCGGGCCGGGGCATCACCAGCGGCACCGTGTTGCTGGAAGGACGCGACCTGGCTGGCCTGGACGCCCGGGAGCGACGCCGTGCCGGCATGGCACGGTCGTTTCAGAAGACCAACATCTTTCCCGATCTCTCGGTGGCCGAGCAGGTGCACCTGGCCGCACGGGCCAGTGAAACGAACAACGCCGACGAGGTGATGCAGCAGCTGTCGCTGGCCCACCTGGGCGCCCGGCGCGCCGCCGATATCTCGTATGGCGACCAGCGTCGGCTGGACTTGGCGCTGGCGCTCACCGGCAAGCCCAAGCTGCTGCTGCTCGATGAACCTGCCGCGGGGCTGACCGTCGAGGAATCGATGACGCTGGCCGAACTGCTGCGCCGTCTGGCGCTGCGCTGGGGCATCACCGTGGTGATCGTCGAGCACGACATGGATGTCATCTTCTCGATCTGCAGCCAACTGACCGTGCTGCACCTGGGAAAGATTCTGGCCGAGGGCACACCGGCCGAAGTGCGCGCCATGCCCAAGGTCGTCGAAGCCTATCTCGGAAGCAGCGCATGAGCCTGCTCAAACTCGACCGCGTAAATGCCTTCTACGGCCGCGCGCATGTGCTGCACGATCTTTCGCTGAACGTCGAAAAAGGCGAGCGTGTGGCCATCCTCGGGCGCAACGGGGTCGGCAAGACTACCGTCGTGAACACCTGCCTGGGCCTGGCCACCCTGGCCAGTGGAACCATCGACCTGAACGGCGAACGCTTCAAGCGGCCACGCTACTTCAATGCCGCCCGCGCCGGCGTGGCCGTGGTACCGCAAGGGCGCCGCATCGTGCCAACGCTGACCGTGCGCGAGAACCTGGCGCTGGGCGCCGCGGTGGACCGCAAAGGCCCCTGGAACGAAGACAGCGTGTTCCAGCTGTTCCCGATCCTGCGCGAGCGTGCGGACACGCTCGGCACCGCGATGAGCGGGGGCCAGCAGCAGATGCTGGCGATCGCGCGCGCGTTGATGGCCAACCCCGACCTGCTGATCCTCGACGAGCCCAGCGAAGGCCTGGCGCCGGTGGTGGTCGACGCGCTGGGCGTGACGCTTTGCAAACTTGCCGACGAAGGCACCAGCATTCTGCTCATCGAGCAGAACACGCGCCTGGTGCATACGGTGGCCGGCCGCTACTACGTTTTATCCAAAGGCTCCATCGTCGACACGGCCAGCATGGCCGGCCTGTCCATGGCGTCTTTGCACCGGCACATCATGGTTTAGACCATGCTGGACGAGAGGCCGCAAGGCCAGTTTTAAGCAAAGCCACAGGAGACAAAAATGCAATTCAGCAAACCAGGCCTTCTCGCCATCGCAGCGGCCATGACCCTGTCATGCTCGTTGGCGCAAGCCCAGTCGAAGGACCCCGTGCGCATCGGCGTGCCGACGGCGTTGACCGGCCCCTACGCCGACCTGGGTGACCAGGCCAAGCGCGCCATCACCTTCGCCATGGACGAAAGCAACGCCGCCGGAGGCGTGGACGGCCGCAAGATCGAAGCCAAGTTTCTGGACACCCAGGCCAAAGCCGACCTGGCGCGCCAGCAAGGCGAGAAACTCGCGCTCGAGGGCTACCGGCTGCTGATGGGATCGATCGCCTCGGGCGAGGCGCTGGCCATGGGCCCGATGCTCGAACGCTGGGATGCGCTCTACATTTCGTCGATCAACAAGGCCAATGAAATCACGGGCGCATCGTGCTCCGCGCGCATGTTCCGCGTGAACCGGCTCGACGCCTCCGACGCCGCGGTCATCAAGCCCTGGCTCGAAACCCGCAAGGAAGCCAAATGGGCCATCGTTGCCGCCGACACCGCCTGGGGGCGCAATTCAGGCGGCAGCTTCACCGGCGCGGCCAAGGCCAATGCCCGCGAGGTGGTGTCGGAAGCCTATCCACCGTTCGGCACCAACGACTTCGCGCCGTACATCCAGGCGGTTGCC
>JAQGMQ010000114.1 GCA_028292305.1 Rhodoferax sp. | reverse complement strand
GGTCATGCCGCGCGAAGCGGGCCCTGAACGGTGCAAAGCCCAGCTTTTCAAACACATGCACCGTGCGCACCAGCGGCTCGGCCACGCGCAGCAGGGCTTCGGCGACGTCGATGCCGGGCAGCAGTTCGCGCAGGCCCGCGGGTGGCACCGACAGGCCATCGGCCTGCGCGGCGGCGCGGGCCACAATATTGAGCCCGATGCCGATCACCACATGCCGCTCGGCGCCCGCCCCACCACCCGCACCGGCCGTTTCAATGAGGATGCCGCCGAGCTTGCGGCCTTGCAGCCACACGTCGTTCGGCCATTTGAGCTGCAGCCCGGGGTGCAGGCTCTCGGCCACGCCCACACCCACCGCCAGCGACAGGCCCGACCAATCCGCCGGCGCCAGCGGCAGGCTCAGCGAAAACGTCAGCGAGTCGCCCACCTCGCTGTGCCAGCCGCGCCCCATGCGGCCCCGGCCAGCCGTCTGGCGCTCGGCCACGAGCAATGTGGGCTCGGGCTGGCCGGCGCGCAGGCGGCGCATGAGCTCGCTGCTGGTCGAATCGACCTCGGGCAACACCTCGACCGTGAAGCCCGGCAGCAACGGCGCCACGGCCTCCCAGATGGCCTCGGCGGGCCATTTGATGACGGGCTGCGCCACGGCCATCAGCTGCTTTTTCCAGATTTGAAACCGCGCTTGGGCGCGAGCAGCGTGCCGCGGCAGCTCTTGGCGCCGCACCAGCACGGGTATTCGGTCTTGAGCTTCTTGGTGTAGCGCTCTTCGATGATCAGGCCGTAGTCGTAGTTCAGTTCGGTGCCGGCCTCGATGGGCTTCAGCGCCTTGATGAAGATGCGGCCTTCCTGTTCGTCGGCTTCGCAGTTCGGGTCGCACGAGTGGTTGATCCAGCGCGAGGAATTGCCGCCGAACTTGGCGTCGATCACGCGGTCCTCGTCGATGTGGAAGTAGAACGTGTGATTGGGGTCGTTCGGGTCGTGCGGGTGGCGGTCCTGCGCCTCCTGCCAGCTGACGATTTCGCCCACATATTCCATGATGGTCTCGCCGGCGGCGATGTCCTGCACGGCGAAAACGCCCTTGCCGTGCACGCCGGAGCGGCGGGTCTGGACGCGGCGGCCAGAAGGAACAACAGCTGCGGCAGGCTTGGCTGGCGCGGGGGTGGCGGCGGGTTTTTGGCTGGTTTTTGGAGGCACGGGCAAAACTCTGTTAACTTAAAAGGTGCACAGGTGCGCGCGTGTGCGTACATGCGCGAGAGCCAGATTGTAGGAGTCTCATGCCGGTTTTCAGCCAGCGCTGCGCAGAACAGCCCCGTTGAAGCCACCCCATGGGCCGCCCCCGGAATTCAAGAATCAATGAAAAGCTTATGACCAAGACCCTGGTGATTGCAGAAAAACCGTCGGTGGCGCAGGACATCGTCCGTGCGCTCACGCCGACCGCGGGCAAGTTCGACAAACACGAAGACCATTTCGAAAACGAAAGCTACGTGGTGACCAGCGCGGTCGGCCACCTGGTGGAGATCCAGGCGCCGGAGCAGTTCGACGTGAAGCGCGGCAAGTGGAGCTTTGCCAACCTGCCGGTGATCCCGCCGTTCTTCGACCTGAAGCCGGTGGACAAGACCAAGTCGCGCCTGAATGCCGTGGTCAAGCAGGCCAAGCGCAAGGACGTGACCAAACTCATCAACGCCTGCGATGCGGGCCGCGAGGGCGAACTCATCTTCCGCCTCATCGAGCAATACGCCGGTGGCGCCAAGCCGCTGGGCAAGCCGGTGCAGCGGCTGTGGCTGCAGTCGATGACGCCGCAGGCGATCCGCGACGGCTTCGGCCAGCTGCGCAGCGAATCGCAGATGCAGGGCCTGGCCGACGCCGCGCGTTCGCGCTCCGAGGCCGACTGGCTGGTGGGCATCAACGGCACCCGCGCCATGACCGCGTTCAACTCGCGCGATGGTGGCTTCTTCCTCACCACCGTGGGCCGGGTGCAGACGCCGACGCTGTCGGTGGTGGTCGAGCGCGAAGAAAAGATCCGCAAGTTCGTGAGCCGCGACTACTGGGAAATCCACGGCGCGTTCCAGGCCGAGGCCGGCAACTACCCGGGCAAGTGGTTCGACGCCACCTGGAAGAAGCCGCCACCCGGCCCCGACGGCGTGCCCGACCCCGAGCAGCGTGCCGACCGCGTGTGGAACGAAGGCGAGGCCCGCGCCATCGCCGAAGCCGCGCGTGGCAAGCCGGCCACCGTCACCGAGGAAAGCAAGCCCACCACCTCGGCCAGCCCGCTGCTGTTCGACCTCACCTCGCTGCAGCGCGAGGCCAACAGCCGTTTCGGCTACAGCGCCAAGACCACGCTGTCGATCGCGCAGAGCCTGTATGAACGTCACAAGGCGTTGACTTATCCGCGGACCGACTCACGCGCGCTGCCCGAAGACTATTTGCCGGTGGTCAAGGAAACCATGGCCATGCTGGCCGGCAGCGGCATGAAGCACCTGGCGCCGTTTGCCAAGCAGGCCATCGACGGCAACTACGTCAAGCCCAGCAAACGCATCTTCGACAACGCCAAGGTCAGCGATCACTTTGCGATCATTCCCACGCTGCAGTCCCCGAGCGGCCTGTCCGAAGCCGAGCAGAAGATCTACGACTTCGTGGTGCGCCGGTTCCTGTCCGTCTTCTTTCCCAGCGCCGAATACCAGATCACCACCCGCATCAGCACGGTGGAGCAGGCTGGCAAGAAGTACCCCTTCCGCACCGACGGCAAGGTGCTGGTCAAGCCGGGCTGGCTGGCCATCTACGGCAAGGAAGCCCAGGACGACGAAAAGGAAGACGACAAGGACGGCAAGCGCCTGGTGCTGGTGAAGCCGGGCGAGATCGTCAAGGCCGAATCGGTCGACCCGAAGGGCCTGAAGACGCGGCCGCCGGCGCGCTACTCCGAAGCCACGCTGCTCGGCGCGATGGAAGGCGCGGGCAAGACCATCGACGACGACGAGCTGCGCGAGGCCATGCAGGAAAAAGGCCTGGGCACACCCGCCACACGCGCGGCCACCATCGAAGGTTTGATCAACGAAAAATACATGCTGCGCGAAGGCCGCGAGCTGATCCCCACCGCCAAGGCCTTCCAGCTGATGACCTTGCTGCGCGGCCTGGGTGTCGAAGAGTTGTCCAAGGCCGAACTCACCGGCGACTGGGAATACAAACTCGCGCAGATGGAGAAGGGCGCCTTGAGCCGCGAGTCGTTCATGCGCGAGATCGCGCAGATGACGGAACACATCGTCAAGAAGGCCAAGGAATACGACCGCGACACCGTGCCCGGCGACTACGCCACGCTGCAAACGCCCTGCCCCAACTGCGGCGGCGTGGTGCGTGAAAACTACCGCCGCTACAGCTGTACCGGCGTGGCCGGCGCGCTGGAAGGCTGCGGCTTCTCGTTCGGCAAATCGCCAGCGGGCCGCACCTTCGAATTGGCCGAGGCGGAAGCCTTGCTGCGCGACAAACACGTGGGCCCGATCGATGGCTTCCGCTCCAAGGCGGGCTGGCCGTTCACGTCCTAAATCGTGCTCAAGTTCGACGAGGA
>JAQGMQ010000110.1 GCA_028292305.1 Rhodoferax sp. | reverse complement strand
GATCGACCTGGTGTTCCCCAAGGAAGGCCTGGGCTGGGACCTGGAAGGCTTCGCCATCTACAAGGACACCAAGAAGCTCGACGCCGCCAAGAAGCTGGCCGATTTCGCTTCGTCCAAGGACGCGATGATCCTGTACGGCAAGGGTTTCGCCATCACCGCCATGCCCGGCGTGGCGCCCAAGCTGGCCAACATTCCCGACGACTACGAGTCGCGCCTGATCAAGCTCGACTTCGACAAGGCCGCCGCGAGCCGCGCCGACACGTTGGCCGAATGGTCCAAGCGTTACGACGCGAAGTCCGAAAAGAAGTAAGCCTGCGTTCACGCCAGACTGCCAGCGAGGCCCGCCCATGAAGTCACCCACCATCCTCGAACCCATGGCGGGTGTGCCCACGGGCGCCCCGCCGCTGGCGTCGCCCGACCACTACCTGGAATTGCAGCGCATCCAGAAACGCTTCGGCGATTTCACCGCGCTGCAGAACATCGACCTGGCGATCCGGCGCGGCGAATTCGTGTGTTTCCTCGGGCCGTCGGGTTGTGGCAAGACCACGCTGCTGCGCATCGTCGCCGGGCTGGAAACGCAGACCGCCGGGCGCATCCTGCAGGCCGGGCGCGACATCTCGGTGGCGCCGCCTTCGGAGCGCGACTACGGCATCATGTTCCAGTCGTATGCGCTGTTCCCCAACCTGACCGTGGCCGACAACGTCGGCTACGGCCTGGTCAACCGCAAGCAGTCGCGGGCGCAGATCGCACCGCGGGTCGAAGAATTGCTGAAGCTGGTGGGCTTGCCCGGCAGCGGCGGCAAATACCCGGCGCAGCTGTCGGGCGGACAGCAACAACGCATTGCGTTGGCACGCGCCCTGGCCACGTCGCCCGGCCTGTTGCTGCTGGACGAGCCGCTGTCGGCACTCGACGCCATCGTGCGGGTGCACCTGCGCAATGAAATCCGTTCGCTGCAGAAGAAGCTGGGCGTGACCACCATCATGGTCACGCACGACCAGGAAGAAGCGCTGTCCGTGGCCGACCGCATCGTGGTGATGAACCACGGCGTGATCGAACAGGTGGGCACACCGCTCGAGGTCTACCGCGAGCCGGCGTCACCCTTCGTGGCCGACTTCGTGGGCAAGGTCAACAAGCTCTCGGCCACGGCCGAGGGCGACCACTGGTTCCGCTGCGGCGACAAACGCCTGCATTGCCCGCCCACCTCCGGCGCCGACTTCCGGCCCGGCCGCGCCGTGTCGCTGTACCTGCGGCCCGAAGACCGCGTGGTCGACAACCTGCGCGAAGACGACCCGATGGGTTGCGTCGGCCTGGTGCGGCACATTGAATTCCTCGGTGGCAACTGCCTGGCCGAGATCGAGGTCGAAGGCCTGCCGGGCCAGCCGCTGCAACTGCAATATTCACTCAACCAGATGGACGAGTTCGGCGTGCGCGAAGGCGCGAACGTGCGCTTCGCACTGCGCGCCGACCGTCTGCGCGTGTTCCCGGCGGCCGTGGCATGAGCGCCGCGCAGGGCCGCCCCAAGCAAGCTCGCACCGCAGTGCGAAAGCACGGAGGTAGGACATGAGCGCCGCGCCGGGCCGCCCCAAGCAAGCGCGCACCGCAGTGCGAAAGCACGGAGGCAGGACATGAGCGCCGCGCCGGGCCGCCCCAAGCAGGCTCGCACCGCAGTGCGAAAGCACGGAGGCAGGACATGAGCGTGCTCGTCGGCAACGATGTGCCGATGACGTCGGTGCTGCGCGCCCCGCCGCTCCGGCAGCGCATGCACTGGATCGACCGGCTGTCGTCGCTCGCCTTGCTGGGCACCGTGGTGCTGCTGCTGGTGGGCCTGATCGGGCCGCTGTTGTTCATTCTTTCCAAGGCGCTGGAGACCCCCGAGGGCGCGGCCGGGCGCAGCGCGTTCGCGTCCTACCTGGCGTCGCCGGCGCTGATGCAGAGCCTGTGGCACAGCGTCTGGGTGTCGCTCCTGGTGATGGTGATCGTGGTGCCGCTGGCCTTCACCTTCGCCTATGCGCTCACACGCAGTTGCATGCCCGCCAAGTCGCTGCTGCGCACCGTCACGCTGCTGCCTTTGCTGGCGCCGTCGCTGCTGTCGGCCATCTCGCTGATCTACTGGTTCGGCAACCAGGGCATCGCCAAGGAGGCCTGGCTCGCGCTGGGCTTCGACGGCATCTATGGCCCTTCGGGCATCGTGCTGGCCGAATGCTTCGCGGTGTTCCCGCATGTGCTGATGATCCTGGTGACGGCGCTCACGCTGGCCGATGCGCGGCTGTATGAAGCTGCCGACGCACTGGGCACCAGCACCGCGCGCAAGTTCTTCACCATCACCCTGCCGGGCGCCAAATACGGGCTGATCTCGGCCGGCCTGGTGAGCTTCACGCTGGTGATGACCGACTTCGGCATTCCCAAGGTGGTGGGTGGCAAGTTCAACGTGCTGGCCACCGACGTGTTCAAGCTGGTCATCGGCCAGCAGGATTACCAGCGCGGAGCGGTGGTGGCCTTGTTCCTGCTCACGCCCGCGGCACTGACCTTCGCCGTCGACTACTTCGTGCAGCGCAAGCAGGTCTCGGCCCTGTCGGCCCGGGCCGTGGCGCTGGTGCCCAGGCCATCGCGCCGCTTCGACGCGCTGATGACGGCCTATTGCCTGGTCATTGTGGCGCTGATGCTGGCGATGTTCGGCATGGCGGTGTTCGCCTCTTTTGCCACCATGTGGCCGTACAACCTCACACCCAGCTGGACCCATTACGCGAGTGGCCTGTTCGATGCCGACCTGGCCTCGGCCATGGTCAACAGCCTGAAGCTGGCCGCCTGCTGCGCGCTGATCGGCACGGCGGCGGTGTTCGTCGGCGCCTACCTGCTCGAGAAGACGCAAGGCCTGGCCTGGGCCCGGCCGCTGGTGCGCCTGATGGCCATGCTGCCGATGGCGGTGCCCGGCCTGGTGCTGGGCCTGGGCTACATCTTCTTCTTCAACGCGCCAGGCAATCCGCTGAACTTCATGTACCAGTCGCTGGCGATCCTGGTGCTGTGCACCATCATCCATTTCTACACCACCGGCCACCTGACCATGGTCACGGCACTGAAGTCGATCGACCCCGAATTCGAAGCCGTGTCGGCCGCCCTCAAGGTGCCGTTCTACAAGACCTTCTGGCGCGTCACGCTGCCGATCTGTTTGCCCACGCTGCTCGACGTGTCGCGCTATTTCTTCATCAACGCCATGACCACCATCTCGGCGGTCGTCTTCCTGTATTCACCCGACACCAAGCTGGCGGCGGTGGCCATCCTGAACCTCGACGAGGCCGGCGACACCGGGCCGGCCGCGGCCATGGCGGTGTTGATCGCCGCCACCTCGCTGGTGGTCACGCTGCTGTACATGGCGCTCGGCAAATTCGTCGAACGCCGCACGCAGCGCTGGCGCGATCCATCCCGATGAGCACGATGTTCCATTCTTCGCCACCGCGCCTCGCGCTGTTCGACCTCGACAACACCTTGCTCACCGGCGACTCCGAAGTCCTGTGGGGCGAAT
>JAQGMQ010000373.1 GCA_028292305.1 Rhodoferax sp. | reverse complement strand
TGCGCAGCCAGGGTGTCGACGCGCACGCGTTCGACCCGGCCGAACGCGACCTGGTCGAGCTCATGCGCGACGGTTTCGCGCGCTGCTTCATCGCGCTGCATGGCCGCTTCGGCGAAGACGGCACGGTGCAGGGCGCGCTCGAACTGCTGGGCATTCCGTACACCGGCTCGGGCGTGATGGCGTCCAGCATCGCCATGGACAAGGTGATGACCAAGCGGGTCTGGATCGCCGAAGGTCTGCCCACGCCGCGTTACCGCATTCTCGGCCCCGGCGACCGCGACCGGCGGCAGGTGATCGGCGTACCGGACGACCTGGGCCTGCCCGTGATCGTCAAGCCGGCGCGCGAAGGTTCGTCCATCGGCGTCACCAAGGTCGAAGGCTACTCGGGCATGGTCGAGGCCGTGGAAGCCGTGGCCCGGCTGGATGCCGACGTGCTTTGCGAACAGTTCATCGCCGGCGACGAGGTGACCTGCCCCGTGCTGGGCACGGGTGCCGATGCCAAGGCCTTGCCGGTGATCCGCATCGTGGCCCCCGAAGGCAACTACGACTACCAGAACAAGTATTTCACCGACACCACGCAGTACCTCGTGCCCTGCGGTTTGCCGGCGGGTGAGGAAGAGGCCATCCAGGCCCTGGTGCTCAAGGCCTACCGCGTGCTTGGTTGCCGCGGCTGGGGCCGGGCCGACGTGATGATCGACGCCGCCACGCGCAAGCCCTACCTGCTGGAGATCAACACCTCGCCCGGCATGACCGGCCATTCGCTGGTGCCGATGTCGGCCCGCGCCGCCGGCCTGTCGTATGAGGCGCTGTGCCTGCAACTGCTGCAGGCCGCGTCGCTGGACAACCCGCCAGGAGTCCGCGCCCCATGAAGCAGAAGCTGGTCATGCCGATGGACGTCAAGCTCATGAACGCCACCGCTTCGGTGCTGTTCCTGGGCTTTGCCGTGTTTCTGCTGGCCAGCGGCGTGTGGTGGGCGCTGCGCCAGCCGGTGTTCACGATCTCGGGCATCACCGTGCAGGGCGAGGTGAACCACAACAACGCGCTGACGCTGCGCGCCAACATCGCCAACAAGGTGCGTGGCAACTTCTTCACCGTCGACCTGGCCTCGGCCAAGGCCGCGTTCGAGACCGTGCCCTGGGTGCGGCAGGCGGTGGTGCGGCGCGAGTTTCCGAACCACCTGCAGGTGATCTTGCAGGAACACCATGCGGCCGCGTACTGGGGGCCGGAGGGCGAGTCGCGGATGCTCAACACCTATGGCGAAGTCTTCGAGGCCAACGTCGACGAGGTCGACCACGAAGGCCTGCCGCGGCTGACCGGGCCGGTCGAGGAATCAGGCCAGGTGCTGGGCATGTACCGCGTGCTGGCGCCGCTGTTCGAGCCGCTCGATGTGGCGCTCGACGAGGTCGACCTGAGCAACCGCGGCGGCTGGCGCGTGGCAACCGACGGCGGTGCCGAAATCGAACTCGGCCGCGGCACGACCGACGAGATCGTGCAGCGTGCCCAGCGTTTCATCGGCACGGTGACCCAGGTCGCGGGACAGTACGGGCGCACGGTGGACGCGGTCGAACGCGCCGACCTGCGGTATGGCGAGGGTTATGCGTTGCGCATGCGCGGCGTGAGCACCGGAACGCCGCCACCGCCGGTCAAGAAGAAGAAATAAGCGAACAGCAAGAGCTGAGTACGGATACGGAATACAGGACCCACTTATGGCAAAAGAGTACAAAGATCTGGTTGTCGGCCTCGACATCGGCACCGCCAAGGTGATGGTGGTAGTGGCCGAGGTCATGTCGGGCGGCGAGCTGAAGCTGGCCGGCTTCGGCGTGGCGCCGAGCAACGGCCTGAAGCGCGGCGTGGTGGTGAACATCGACGCCACGGTGCAGAGCATCCAGCTGGCCTTGAAAGAGGCCGAGCTGATGGCCGACTGCAAGATCTCGCATGTCTACACCGGCATCACCGGCAGCCACATCCGCGGCATCAATTCGAGCGGCATGGTGGCGGTGAAAGACCGCGAGGTGACCGCGGCCGACGTGGCCCGCGTGGTCGAGACGGCCAAGGCCATCAACATCTCGACCGACCAGCGCCTGCTGCTGGTGGAGCCGCAGGAATTCGTGATCGACGGCCAGGACGTGAAGGAGCCGATCGGCATGAGCGGCATCCGCCTGGAGGCCAAGGTGCACATCGTCACCGGCGCCCAGAGCGCGGCCGAAAACATCATCAAGTGTGTGCGCCGCTGCGGGCTCGACGTGGACCAGCTGATGCTGAACCCGCTGGCCTCAAGTCTTTCGGTGTTGACCGAGGACGAACGCGAGCTGGGTGTGGCGCTGGTCGACATCGGCGCCGGCACCACCGATGTGGCCATCTTCACCAATGGCGCGATCCGCCACACGGCGGTGATCCCGATCGCCGGCGACCTGATCACCAGCGACATCGCCATGGCCTTGCGCACGCCGACCAAGGACGCCGAGGACATCAAGGTCGAAAGCGGTTATGCCAAGCAGTTGCTGGCCGACCCTGATGCCCAGGTGGAAGTGCCGGGCCTGGGCGACCGCGGCCCGCGCATGCTGAGCAAGCAGGCGCTGGCCGGCGTGATCGAGCCGCGTGTCGAGGAAATCTATTCGCTGGTGCAGCAGGTGATCCGCGAGTCGGGCTTCGAGGAAGTGCTGTCCTCGGGCATCGTGCTCACCGGCGGCAGCGTGATCATGCCGGGCATGGTCGAGCTGGGCGAAGACATCTTCCTGAAGCCGGTGCGCCGCGGCGTGCCGAAGTATTCGGGCGCGCTGTCCGACATGGTGTCGCAGCCGCGCGCCGCCACCGTGATGGGCCTTCTGGAAGAGGCGCGCATCGGCCGCCTGCGCGGCTTCAAGGTGGCGCAGAAGAATGGTTCGATGAAGACCGCGGTCGGCCGTGTCAAAGACTGGTTCGTGGGAAATTTTTGACCATGAACGACAAACTCTGGCTGGCCCGCGGCAGCCCCCCGATTCCCTGTTGGCGATGGCGACACTGCCATCCGCCATGGAGGCCCTGAGCCTCCGAGAAGAATAAAAAATGAACACAGCAAACCCTTCAAATACCGCAACTGCATCAATTGGAATATCAGGAGAAAACACCATGCCTATCGAAATGATTGAAGTCGAAGAATTCAACCTCGGCACCCAGATCAAAGTCATCGGGGTGGGCGGCGGCGGCGGCAATGCCGTCGAGCACATGATTGGCTGCGCCGTGCAAGGCGTGGAATTCATCAGCGCCAACACCGACGCGCAGGCCCTGGGCCGCAGCGTCGCGCACAAGACCATCCAGCTGGGCCAGAGCGGCCTGGGCGCGGGCAGCAAGCCGGACAAGGGCCGTGAAGCCGCCGAGCTGGCGGTGGACGACATCCGCGCCGCCATCGCTGGCGCGCACATGTTGTTCATCACCGCCGGCATGGGCGGCGGCACCGGCACCGGCGCCGCGCCCGTCATCGCGCGCATCGCCAAGGAAATGGGCATCCTCACCGTGGGGGTGATCACCAAGCCGTTCGACTTCGAAGGCCCGAAGCGCATGGCCAACGCCGACACCGGCCTGACCGAGCTCGAGGCCAACGTCGACTCGCTGATCGTGGTGCTGAACGAGAAGCTGCTCGAAGTGCTGGGTGAAGACGTCACGCAGGACCAGGCCTTCGCCTATGCCAACGACGTGCTGAAGAACGCCGTGGGCGGCATTGCCGAAATCATCAACGTGCCCGGCCATGTGAACGTCGACTTCGAAGACGTGCGCACCGTGATGGGTGAGCCCGGCAAGGCCATGATGGGCACGGCCGTGGCCGACGGCCCGGACCGCGCGCGCATCGCCGCCGAACAGGCCGTGGCCTGCCCGCTGCTCGAAGGCATCGACCTGTCTGGCGCCAAGGGTGTGCTGGTGCTGATCACCGCGGCCAAGGGTTCGCTGAAGCTCAACGAATCGCGCCTGGCGATGAACACCATCCGCGCCTACGCGTCGCCCGATGCGCACGTGATCTACGGTACGGCCTACGACGACAGCCTGGGCGAGCAGATCCGCGTCACCGTGGTGGCCACCGGCCTGAGCCGCCAGGGCGTGCGCCGCACGGCGCCTCCGTTGCAGGTCGTGCAGCGCACCGGCACTGACAACGTGGGCTACCAGATTCCGAACCTCGGCGGCGGCATGGCCACCGGCCTCGGCGGCACGGGCGTGGCCCAGCCCGACTACGACGCGCTGCGCGGCCCAGCGGTGTGGCGCACGCCGAACCGCACGCAAGCCAGCGCACGGGTCGATGCGTTGTCGTCGGGTGGCATGGACGATTACGAGATCCCGGCGTTCCTGCGCAAGCAAGCCGATTGAGGGGTGTAAAGCTATTGCGCCACCCGATGTCGTATCTGCGGTCCTCGCCGTGCAGGAGTACGGCTCCGGTCCGCGACGCGACCTCGGGCGGCTGGCTACGCTTTCCATCTCCTCAATCCCCGCAGACGTCGATTGGGCATTGTCTTGCTCAATCGCCGCCATCAAGCTTGCCGATCACACACAGAGGCGCAGGGAACTAAAATCGGATGATGCTTCAGCAACGCACCCT
>JAQGMQ010000073.1 GCA_028292305.1 Rhodoferax sp. | reverse complement strand
GCAGCGCCGCCGGAGTTCTGTCGGCCGGCGGCCGCGGCGACGTCGAACGGTCTGTTCCGATCACGCCGGTCGCTTCGATGATCTCGGTCCTTGCGGTCAGGGTGTTCATTCTGCGGTCCCGATGTAGGCTTCGATGACGCGGGGGTCGTGACGCACCTCGTCCGGCGTGCCGGCGGCGATGGTGCGGCCGAGTTCGAGCACGGTCACGGCGTCAGCCATGCCGATGAGGAACTCGACGTGGTGGGTGATGACGAGCACCGTCAAACGGTCGGCGGCGCGCACCTTCAGCAGCGTCTCCTTGAGCCGCGCGATCTCGCTGCTGTTCAGGCCAGCGGTCGGTTCGTCCAGCAGGAGCAGGTGCGGCTTGCCGGCCCAGGCCCGAGCCAGCTCGACCATCTTGCGCTGGCCGTAGCTCAAGCGCGAGACCGGCACCTCCGCCAGGTCCGCCAGGCCGACCGGCTCGAGCGCAGCAGCGGCGAGCGCGCGCGCCTCGCGTTCATGACGCCAGCCGCGCCGCAGGAAGACCAGTTCGTCGAGCAGGCCACCCGGGCGGTGCGCATGCAGGCCGATCAATACGTTGTCGATCACGCTGGCGTCGTTGATCAGCGCCAGATTCTGGAAGGTGCGGCTGATGCCCAGGGCCGACAGTCTGTCGGCGCGAACCGGCAGCAGGTCGCGGCCGTCGTAGCGCAGGATGCCCGCCGTTGGCGCGACGATGCGGCAGATGACGTTGAGCAGCGTGGTCTTGCCTGCGCCGTTGGGGCCGATCAGGCCGTGGATGTGGCCGGCGTTTACCGACAGTTTCACGCCGTCGAGCGCGCTCACGCCGCCGAAACGCACGGCGATGTCCTGCAGGTCCAGTAATGCCGGGGCGTGGGGACTTTGCGCGATCATACGGCGTTCCCCCTGGTGTCATGGCGGGTGCCATCCCGCCCGCGCAACCGACGCCAAACGGCCGCAAGCATGCCGGTCAGGCCGTTCGGAAACAGCGTGACGACAAACAGGAAAAGCACCGCGTAGATGATCTGCGAGAGGGCGCGCGCATCCTGCGTCAGTTCGGGAATCGCCACGACGAACGCGGCGCCCAGTAATGGCCCGAGTAGCAGCCCCTGGCCGCCGATCATCACCGCGGCGAAGATCAAAATGGACAGGTCTGGTCCGAAGGTTTCCGGCGCGACCACGCCAGTGACCAATGCATGCAGCCCGCCCGAAACGGCGCCTAGCAGCGCCGCCATAGCAAAAGCCGCGAGCTTGTGGAAGGTGATACGAATGCCGAAGCTGCGCGCCACCGTCTCGTTGGCGGCGATCATGCGGAGCGCGCGGCCGCTGCGCGAGGACATCACGCTGTAAGACATCCCCAGGCCCACAAGACACAGCAGCGTGGCCGCATAGAACATCACCCGGCCTTGCCACATCGACTGCAGCCACGTGAGTTCCAGGAACAGGCCCTGCGGCCCGCCGGTGTAGGGTGTGCTCTTGACGAGTTGGAACAGCGTGATGCCGAAGGCGAAGGTGACGATGGCCAGCGAGAAATGTTTGAGCCGCAGGGCTGGCAAGCCCACGACCACGCCGACGCCAGTTGCGACGACGCCGGCCAGCGCCAGCGCCAGCGGCACTGGCAGGCCCCAGCGGCCAATGGCGATGGCCGTGCCGTAGGCACCCACCAGCATGAAACCGCCGTGGCCAAGCGAGTAAATTTTGCCGAAGCCGAGCACCACGTTCAGGCCGATGGCCGAAAGGCTGTAGATCATCCACAGCGTAAGCACGGAGCGCGGGTACTCGCCGGGGAATGAGCCGACGGCCAGCAGCACGCCGAATGCCAGGACGACTTGGGGGACCCCGGCGC
This sequence comes from Rhodoferax sp., assembly GCA_028292305.1. Lineage (GTDB taxonomy): Bacteria > Pseudomonadota > Gammaproteobacteria > Burkholderiales > Burkholderiaceae_C > Rhodoferax_B. The sequence goes on along the minus strand of JAQGMQ010000073.1, from coordinate 7,084 downwards.
GGTTGCCACGACGGCCTGCTGCTGGCGAAGGAAATGGCGAAGACGATGAAACACTCATACCCGTCCCAGGTGTTGGCGGCCGAACAGTCCGGCTGGCCGAAAAAGCAGGACGAGCAACAGGATGGCGAAGGTGAAGGGTTCGCGCAGGTGGATGGAGATCCAGGTCGAGCCGAAGCTTTCGATGAGCCCGAGCAGTAGCCCGCCCAGCACCACTCCCGGAAAGCTGGTGAGCCCGCCCAGCACGGCGGCGGTGAAGGCCTTCAGGATGTAAGGCTGCATCAGGTCGGTGCCCAAAAAGGAGACCGGCGCGATCAGCATGGCGACCAGTGCGCCGATGGCGCCAGCGATCAGCCACACCACAAGCGCAATGCGGTTGACGTCGATGCCCAGCAGGCTGGCGACCTCGGCATTCATCGCGACCGAACGCATCGCCAGGCCGACCCGGGTGAAACGGAACAGTACAAAAAGCCCGAGGCCGAGCGCGCCGGCGATCACCAGCGTGCCGAGCTGGTCATAGGCGAGCTGAAAACCCGCGACGTCATAGCCGCCTTCGCTGAACAGGCTTTTCGCCGTGTACGGCTCGTTGGCACCCCAGAAATAGAGCGTCACTGCATGGACGAGGGTGTAGAGCGCCAGCGTTCGCACCGTGAGATTAAGGCTGTCGCCGCCGCGCTGGGCGCGCAGCAGCACCCGGTAGGCGATGCCGCTGATGCCCGCAGCAATGCCGATCGACAGCAGCAGTTGTAGCACCGGCGACATCGGCAGGCGGCTCACGTAGAGCACCAGCAGGAAGGTCGAGAACGTGCCGAGTTCGCCCTGCGCGAAATTGGCCACGGCCGTGCTGCGGTAGATTAGGGCGATGGCCAGCCCGAGCAGCGAGTAGTAAGCACCGCTGACGATGCCGGCCACCGCGGTGGACAGCGCGAGGTCGAGATTCATAGAAGACGTATCGGTCCTGCGTGCGGCGGTCGGCTCAACGGGCAAGCTTCAGCGGCGCGCCCAGCACGACGAATTGGCCGTCCTTGGTGCCGAAGGGAATGACCGCGTTGGTGCCCATGTGGTCGGTCGGCGAGAAGCTGATCGGACCGCTGATGCGCGTCTCGAAGTTCTTCATCTGCTCGAGCGACGCGATCAGGCCGGTGCGGGTCAGGTTGCGGCCGGTGCGATTCATGGCTTCCACCCCGATCTTGGCGGCCAGGCAGCCGTACATGGTGAAGTGGTTGGGCTTTTGGTCGGGGTAGCTGGCCTTGAGCGCGTCGTTGCAATCCTTCGATTCGGGGGCACTGGGCGGTGACACCATGCCGGCGGCGCTAAGCCAGCCGTCGGCGTAGTCGCCGATGGGGTCGAGGAACTGCTCGGCCGTCAGCGTGGCCACGCCGAAGGCGCTCTTCGGGTGCCAGTTCTGGCGCTTCATCGCCAGGAAAATCTTGGCCGCGCCGGCGGCGGAGTCGCCGAACAGGACAATGTCGGGATTTTTGCTCTTGAGCTGTAGGATGTAGGGCGTGTAGTCGGGCACGCCGACCTCGAACAACTCGTCGAAGACGAGGTTCACGCCCTCGGCGGCCAACACTTCCTTGACGGCCTTGCGCATGTCCTCGGCCCCAGGCACGTTCATCATCAGGAAGCCGGCCGTCTTCGGCTTGGGCTCGGCGCGCTGCAGTGAGAACGGCAGCATCACCTTGACCTGGAAGGCGTAGTTCGGCAGCAGCGCGAAGACGTTCTTCTTGGTCGGCTCGGTTAGCTCGTTCATGGCCGCCCAGGTGAAGAGGTAAGGCACCTCGGGCTGACCGGCGACATACTGCAGGATGGCCGCCGAGGTCGGGCCAGCGCAGCCGCCGAAGATGGCGAAGACGCCGTCCTGCTGCACCAGGCGCCGGGCGTTGCTCACGGCGCGCTGGGCAGAAAAGGCATCGTCGAGCACGTTGTAGTCGATCTTGCGGCCGTGCACGCCGCCGTCGCGGTTGACTTTGTCGAACCAGGCCTTGGCGCCAAGGCTGGCGGGCGAGCACACGGCGGCCACCGCACCGGTCATGGCGTTGGAGCCGCCGAGAAGAATGGTGGTGTCCGTCACGCCGGGTTCGGCTCGGGCGGCGGTGAGGAAAGTGGCGCAGAGCGCCGCGATGCATGCAACTCGCTTGATCATGATGTGTCTCCTGTCGTTCTTGGTCGTTCTTGGTCGCTCTGAAGCGCGTCGGGACTTCGGCTGCCCGCACCGTACAGTGCCCTGCCCTGCTTCACCACGTCCATCGCAGATGCGAGACGTTGCTTGTATATTGGATCCAATCGCCAATATTTCGATTTCGGGTTTTCCCTGTAAGGGCCAAAGATTACAGTTGTTTTCCTGCGGCCTCGACGGGCTCTGAGTAGCGAGGCCGCTTGCAAGCGCGCCTCGGTTTTCAATACGGCGCAGCAAGCCGCCCGGCACTGGACCGCAGGCGAGCGGCGCCCCTGCCCGCTGTCAATAAGCCAGCGCCAGTCCCGGCTCGTGCCAGTCCATGGCGCCTAGTCGCCCGCTGTGAGAGAGGGTTACGTAGGCGGTTCGCAGGTCGGTGCCGCCGAAGCAAATGTTGGTCGTCAGGAGGTCGGGCACGGTGTGGTGGCGCAGCAGGCCTTGCACCGGCGAAATCTCGGCGATGCTGCATCCTTCCACGGTGGCCGCGCAGATGTTGCCCGACGCCGTTACCGCCAGGCTGTCGAAGCGTGCATAGCCGCCCAGCCCCGCCACGATGCGGCCACCGTTGGGCGACGGCCAGGGTGCCAGCCGCAGCTCGCCCGGGCCGGTGACCTCGAAACCCCAGATACGGCCGGTATCGGTTTCGGCCACGTAGAGCGTGCGACCATCGGGCGAGAGGCCGATGCCGTTGGGCGTCAGCATGGCGCCAGCGACTTGGCGAATCTCGGAGCCATCGGCCCGAGCCCAGAAGATGAAGCCGCGGTCCATGTCACGCTCGCGCCGCTTGCCGAGGTCGGTGAACCAGAAGCCACCCTGCCCGTCGAACACCAGGTCGTTGGGGCCGATGAGCCGGTGCAGACCGCAGTGCGAATAGAGGCGTTCGACACGGCCGCAAGCGAGGTCGACTACGTCGATGCCGCCACCCTCATAACCCGACGGCACGCCGTGCGGACGCAGCATGCCGCCGTCGCGCACCCAGCCCATGCCACCGTTGTTGCAGATGTAGACGCGGCCGTCCGGGCCGATCGCGGCGCCGTTCGGCCCGCCGGGCACCTCAGCGACGACCTCGACGGCGCCGCCGAACGACACGCGCGACAGCGTCTGTCGCTCGATTTCAACTACCAGCACCGAGCCGTCGGGCATGGCAATGGGACCTTCCGGGAAGCGCAGTCCGGTGGCGATGATCTTCATAGGATTCTGCTTTCAGTGATAGGTAACAGTTGCTCAATTGACGATCGCGCCCGACGCCCTGACGATGGCCGCCCACTTGCGGCGCTCGCCCTTCATGTAGGCGTCGAATTCGGCGGCGGGCAAGAAGTGGGGATCGGCGCCGAGCTTGCGCAACTGCTCGGACACGGCTGGCTGCTTGAGCACTTCGTCGAAGGCGGCCGAGAGCCGGTCGACCAGCGGCCGCGGCAGGCCGCCCGGCGCTACGATGCCGAACCACGAGGCGACCTCGAAACCCGGCAGTCCAGCTTCGGCCACCGTCGGCACTTCCGGCAACTGATAGGCGCGCACGGCCGTGGTGACGGCCAGCGCAAGCACCGTGCCGCCGCGGATCTGTCCCATCATGGGCGTGGCGTTTTCGAAGGAGAAGGCGGCATCGCCGCCCAGCACGGCCTGCATGGCCGGTGCGGCGCCGTTGTAGGGAATGTGGGTGACATCGATGCCGGCAGCCTGGGCGAAAGCGACCGCCGACAGGTGCAGCGAGGTGCCGGCGCCAGACGACGCATAGTTCAGCTTGCCAGGGTTGGCCTTGGCATAGGCGACGAGGCTCTGCATGGTGTTGAACGGCGAGTCCTTGCGCACATAAAGCACGTTGGCCGTGGCCGCCAACTCGCAGATACCGGTGACGCCCGCGTCCGGATCGAACCGGAGCTTGTACATCGATGGCCCGATGCCATGCGTGGCCACGGAATTCACCATCAGCGTGTAGCCGTCGGGCTCGGCGTGTGCGGCGAGCGTGGCGGCAAGCGTGCCACCGGCACCGGGCTTGTTGTCGACCACGATCGGCTGACCAAGCAGGCGAGCCAGCGGCTCGGTCATAAGGCGCAAGAGGATGTCCGAGCTGCCGCCCGGCCCAGACGGTACGATGATGCGGATGGCTTTCCTCGGCCAGTCGCTGGGTTGCGCCCAGGCTCTGCACGCGCTGCCGAGAGCCAGCAACGTGCCGGTGGCGGCCAGGGTTCTTCGTCGCTGAATGTTCATGTTGTCTCCTTGGTGGCGCGGCGCGCCGTGCTGGGTCGCGCTCCACGCGGCGCTTCATGATTGGCTCTGGCGAGCTTCGCGGCCGGTTTCGGCCCTGGCGGACGTTCAGGCCGCAGTGGTTCGCGGCTGGAAATTCACCGGCGCGCCGGTGTAAGCACTCGGCATCGCGACCACCCGGCCGGTCGATGACAACGTGACGTAGGCAGTGCGCATGTCGGGACCGCCGAAGCACAGGTTGGTGGCGAACTTCTCCGGCATGCGGATCTGCTCGATCAGCCGGCCTTCGGGGCTGATCACGCTGATGCCGCTGGGCACTGTGCCGACATGCAGGTTGCCGTCGACGTCGACCGCCATCGAATCGAACAACTGGAAGCCGCCGAGGCCGTGCACCAGCCGCCCGGTGCCGCCGAGGATGTTGCGCAGCTCTTTGCCGAGTCGCCCCGGCGCAGTCACGGACCAAGCCCAGAGCCGGCCGGTCACCGTCTCCGCGACGTAGAGCGTGCCGCCGTCGGGCGACAGGGCGACACCATTGGGCATCTCCAGCGGGTAGATGACCTGCTCGATCGACGAGCCGTCGGGCCGCGCGTAGTACACCACGCCTCGGTCCCGCGAGCGGCCGTGGGCATGGCCGTGGTCGGTGAACCAGAAGCCGCCCGCGGCGTCGAAGACGATGTCGTTCGGCCCGTTCAGGCGCTGATCGCCGCAGCGCTCGTAGAGCACCTCCACCTCGCCGGTCTCCAGGTCGACGGCCTGGATGGAGCCGTTGGTGTAGCCCGGCGCGGTGCCGCTCGGCAGCAAGGCGCCGTCGCGTTCGCGCCAAGTGAAGCCGCCGTTGTTGCAGACGTAGCAGCGGCCGTCCGGGCCGAGGGCTGCGCCGTTTGGCCCGCCTCCGAGTTGTGCGACCAGCGAGGTGCTGCCGTCGGGATGGATGCGGGTCAGGCACCCGGCCGCGATCTCCACAACCAGCAGGCTGCCGCCACCGAGCATCACCGGCCCTTCCGGGAAACGCAGCTGGCTCGCGATTTCATGCATCGAATGTGTCTCCTTGTGCCGTCGCCTGCCAGGTGACGGCTCGTTGTATTTTTTGGATCCAATCGCCAATATAGGCAATTTGCACTGTGCCCGCAAGCGGACAAACCGCCGCTTGTCAGCCCGGCCAAGCGGAGGCCCGCCGGGTCAGCCGACAGCGATGACGGACACGCCGCCATCGATGGCCAGCCACTGACCGGTGATGTGGCGGCCGGCCTCGGAGGCATAGAGCACGCAGGCGCCCTTGAGGTCGTTGTCGCCACCCAGTCGGCCCAGCGGCGCGCGTGCGGCGAGGCGCTCTTCGCCCATCTGTTCGAACAGACCCTGGCTCATCTTGCTGGGGAAAAAACCCGGGCAAATCGTGTTGACGGTGATGCCGTACTTACCCCACTCGCAGGCAAGCGAGCGGGTGAAATTGAGCACTGCGCCCTTGGAGGTGTTGTAGGCGATGGTGGTCATGTCAGCCGAGTTACCGCCAAGCGCCGCGATGGAGGCGACGTTGACAATTCGGCCCGAGCGCTGCGGAATCATCGACAGCCGGGCCACTTCCTGACTCAGGATGAAGTAACCGCGCACGTTGAGGTTCTTCACCTTGTCCCAGGCGGCCACCGGATGGTCTTCGGCGGGCGCGCCCCAGGCTGCGCCGGCGTTGTTGACCAGGATGTCGATGCGACCCAGGCGCGCCATGGCCTCGGCGGCCAGCGCCCGGGCATCGGCTTCGTCGGCACAGTCGGCGGCGATCCAATCGGCATCCAGACCGGCCGCACGCATCTGCTCAGCGGCCTCTTTCAGATCGGCCGCTTTGCGCGATGTCAGCACGACCCGTGCGCCGGCTTCGGCCAGGCCCATCGCCATCTGAAGCCCCAGGCCGCGTGAGCCGCCGGTGACGAGGGCAGTTTTGCCCGAAAGATCAAAAAGATGCTGGATGGTCTGGTTCATAAGGGCAGAGGTGAAGGGGTTTAAAGGGGCCAGGTCATCCGGGCGGACTCGCAGCCGGCGACGGCGAAGCCGAGGATGCGGCCCGGAGGCGTGAGGCCTTTGCGCTCGGCCACCATCTCGCTCATCAGCACGCAGGCGCCACCGCCGTCGGAGAACTGGCTTGCATTCCCCGCCGTTGAAGGCTCCCTTGAAACTCTTGGCCAGGGCGTGCGCGCGGTCGAAACGATGACAGCTGAAGTCATGAGTGGTTCTTCTGAAATGGCTGTCGGATGCGAGGTGATGCGGGCACGCTGCGGCTGCTCAGGTCGAGGGGTTGAAGGTTTTGCCTTCGGCCGCCAATCGGGCCAGCAGCGGCGAGGGCTGCCAAAATTCGGCGTCGTCCATGGGGTTCTTGGCGAACTGCTTCATGCGCTGCACGACGTTGAAAAGACCGACCTGGTCGGCGTACAGCAGGGGCCCGCCACGATGAACCGGGAAGCCGTAGCCCATGAGATACACCATGTCGATGTCGCTGGCCTTGCTGGCGATGCCTTCCTGGAGAATGCGCGCGCCTTCGTTGACAAGCGCGTAAACCAGCCTGTCGACGATGTCCTCGTCGGAGATGCGGCGTGGCGTGATGGCGGCCGCGAGACGATGCCGCGAGATCATGTCGAGCACCATTTGCGACGGGATCGCGTCGCGCTTGCCCGGCAGGTAGTCGTACCAGCCGGCGCCGGTCTTCTGGCCGAAGCGGCC
>JAQGMQ010000033.1 GCA_028292305.1 Rhodoferax sp. | reverse complement strand
GTGCCCGACTGGCGCAGCAGTTGGTCGACCATGGTGGTTTTGCCATGGTCGACGTGGGCGATGATGGCGATGTTGCGGATTTGTTTGTTGCTCATTTCACTACTCCTAAATTCCCTAAATCAATTGACCGTCTGCTGTCGGCACTTGCACATTTCGAGCCTGCGGCTCCAAAATCTGGCCGATTTCAAGTGGGCTCAGCAGGCGCCCGGGGATCATTTATTTTTTTTCGATGTGTGCCACACCGAGCAGGGCCTTCGGTTCGGCCTGGTACACGGCCACCTGTGAGGCATCGGGCCAGTCGCCGCGGCGGCGCACGCCACTCAGGAAACGGCTGACATTTTCGCCTTCCAGCGTGACACGGGTGTGTTGCGGCAGCAAGGCGTCGACCGGCAGCAGGCAGGCCAGGCGTTCGTCTTCGGACATGGCCTCCAGCGCGGCCAGCGTCACGCACTGCGCGATGCCGAAATCGCCGGTGGCCACGCGGCGCAGCGCCGTCAGGTGCGCACCGCAACCCAGGGCTTCGCCCATGTCTTCGCCAAGCGTGCGGATGTAAGTGCCCTTGCTGCATTTGGCGATGATTTCCATCGCCTCAAATGCGGCGCCGTCGCTGGCCACCTGTGGCACCAGCGCGGCTTTCAACTCCAGAATGGTGACGTCGCGCGCGGGCCGTTCGACCTCGATGCCCTCGCGCGCATATTCGTACAAAGCCTTGCCGTCCTTCTTGAGCGCGCTGTGCATCGGCGGCACCTGGCGGATCGGGCCGGTGAAGCGGCGCACCACGGCCTGCAGCAGCGCGTCGTCCACGGCCACCGGGCGGGTGTCGATCACGTCGCCTTCGGCATCGCCGGTGCTGGTGCGCTGGCCGAGCCGGGCCGTGGCCAGGTAAGTCTTGTCGGCGTCCAGGTGCAACTGGCTGAACTTGGTGGCCGCACCGAAACACAGCGGCAATACGCCGGTGGCCAGCGGGTCGAGCGTGCCGGTATGGCCGGCCTTCTCCGCCCGCAAAAGCCACTTGGCTTTTTGCAGCGCGTCATTGCTGGAAAGACCCAGCGGCTTGTCGAGCAACAGCACCCCATGCACGGGGCGCCTCGCGACCCGAGCACGTGGCGTGGCGATCATGGTGTCAGTCGTCCTGGGCGCGGGAAGCCACGGCGCGTGCGATGAGCGCGTTCATGTCGGCCGCCTGCTCGGTCGTGCGGTCGAAGTGGAAGTGCAGCGTCGGCACGGTGTGGATGTGCAGCCGCTTGAACAAGCCCGCCCGCAGGAAACCCGCGGCCTGGTTCAGGCCTTCGGTGGTTTCCGCCGGGTCGCCCGTCAGCAGGCTGAAGAACACCTTGGCGTGGGCGTAGTCCGGCGTGACCTCGACCCCCTGGATCGTGACCATGCCCACCCGCGGGTCCTTCAACTCGCGGGCGATCAGCTCGGTCAGATCGCGCTGGATCTGATCGGCGACCTTGAGACTGCGGTTCGGCGCAGCGGCTTTGCGTTTCACCATTACAGCGTCCGGGCGATCTCTTTGATCTCGAAGAATTCCAACTGGTCGTTGACCTGAATGTCGTTGTAATTCTTGAGCTTGATACCGCACTCGAAGCCTTCGCGCACTTCGCGGACATCGTCCTTCAGGCGCTTGAGCGATTCGATCTCGCCGGTGTAGATGACGATGTTTTCGCGCAGCAGGCGGAAGCGTGCACTGCGGGTCACGAGACCCGAGGTGATCATGCTGCCGGCCACGGTACCGATCTTCGACGCCACGAACACGGTGCGGATCTCGGCCGTGCCGATGACTTCCTCGCGCTGCTCGGGTGCCAGCATGCCGGCCATGGCCGCCTTCAGCTCGTCGACCGCGTCATAGATGATGTCGTAGTAATGCACGTCGACACCGTTGTTCTCGGCCAGCTTGCGCGCACCGGCATCGGCCCGCACGTTGAAGCCGATCACCACCGCCTTGGAAGCGATGGCCAGATTGATGTCGGACTCGCTGATCGCACCGACTGCGGCGTAGACCATCTGCACCTTGACCTCTTCGGTGGAGAGCTTGAGCAGCGAGGCGCTGAGCGCTTCCTGCGAACCCTGCACGTCGGCCTTGACGATGACCGGCAGCGTCTTGATCTCGCCGGCGGAAATGTCGGAGAACATGTTCTCCAGCTTGGCCGCCTGCTGGCGGGCCAGCTTGGTATTGCGGAACTTGCCGGCACGGTAGGTGGCGATTTCACGGGCACGGCGCTCGTCCGGCAAGACCATGAATTCATCGCCGGCCTGCGGCACTTCGGTCAGACCCTGGATTTCCACCGGGATCGACGGACCGGCCAGCTTGGTCGGCTTGCCGTTCTCGTCGAGCATGGCGCGGACACGGCCGTAGGTCGAGCCAGCCAGCACGATGTCGCCAGTCTTCAGCGTACCGGACTGCACCAGCACGGTGGCGACCGGGCCCTTGCCCTTGTCGAGACGCGCTTCGATCACCAGGCCCTTGGCCATGGCATCGACCGGTGCCTTCAGCTCCAGCACTTCGGCCTGCAGCAAGACCTGCTCGAGCAGTTCGTCGATGCCCTGACCGGTCTTGGCCGACACGGACACGAAAGGCGAGCTGCCGCCGAAATCTTCGGGGATCACGTCTTCGATCACGAGTTCGTTCTTCACGCGCTCGGGATTCGAATCGGGCTTGTCGATCTTGTTGATGGCGACCACGATCGGCACACCGGCCGCTTTCGCGTGCTTGATGGCTTCCTTGGTCTGCGGCATCACGCCGTCGTCGGCGGCCACCACCAGAATCACGATGTCGGTGGCCTGCGCACCACGGGCACGCATGGCGGTGAACGCTTCGTGGCCCGGGGTATCCAGGAACGAGACCATGCCGCGCGGGGTTTCCACGTGGTAGGCACCGATGTGCTGGGTAATGCCGCCGGCTTCGCCCGAGGCGACCTTGGCACGGCGGATGTAATCCAGCAGCGAGGTCTTGCCGTGGTCGACGTGGCCCATGACGGTGACCACAGGAGCGCGCGGCAGCGACTCGGCGTGTTGTTGCAACACTTCTTCGTCGGTGAAGGCTTCCGGATCGTCGAGTGCGGCGACCACGGCCTTGTGGCCCATTTCTTCCACCACGATCATCGCGGTGTCCTGGTCGAGCGGCTGGTTGATGGTGACCATCTGGCCCAGCTTCATCAGGTGCTTGATGACCTCGGAGGCCTTGACCGCCATCTTGTGGGCCAGTTCGGCCACGGTGATGGTTTCGGGCACATGGACTTCAATGATGCGGGCTTCGACCGGTGCGCTTTGCGTGTGGTCGTCGCGGTCGCGGTCATTGCCGCGGCGCCCGCGCGGGCCTCCGCGCCAGCTGTTGCGGCCCACGCCACCCGTAGCGTCGCCGAGGGTCGGGATGGCCTTCTTCTTCGACGGATCGCCCGCCCAGCTCGACGAGAGCTTGGCCGACTTGACTTCCTTGTTGGCGCCGGGCGCCGTGCCGG
>JAQGMQ010000029.1 GCA_028292305.1 Rhodoferax sp. | reverse complement strand
CTCGCGGAAGCCGCCGCTGCGGCGCCGGCCGCCGCCACGCCACGGCGCCTGGTGCAGGCCCTGGCCGGTCTGCAGGGCGCCGCCCTGCGCACCGGCAGCCGTGCGCGCGAAGGCGACGACCTGCACTTCGGCGCCCTGGTCGACACCCGCATCGCACGCCACCTGCGCCAGCCGCCCGACCCACGCATCTACCGCCGTGTGCTGCGCCCCGCGCCGCCACTGGCGGTGCTGCTGCTGCTCGACGCCTCGGCCTCCACCGCGCGGCAAGCCGAAGGCACCGGCCCGACCCTGCTGGAAGCCATCTGCGAAGCCGCGCTGAAGGCCAGCGCCGCCCTGCAAACGCTGGGCCACCGTTCGGCGTTGTCGGCCTTCGCCTCCGATGGCCGGCACCGTATCGACATGCCCTGCCTGAAGGCATGGGACGAACCAGCCCAGGCCCCCATCGTGGCGAGGCGCATGGCGGCACTGCGCAGCGCCGGCTCGACCCGCCTGGGCACCGTGCTGCGCCACGGCATGGCCCTGTGCGCTGCGGACGCCCTGCGCCACCCAGGTTGGCACCGGCTCATCGTGCTGGTCACCGACGGCGAGCCGCACGACATCGACGCGCCGAACCCTGGCTATCTGCGCGCCGACCTGCGCCGGGCCACGGTGGAAGCCCGCCAGGGCGGTGTGGCCGTGTGCGCACTGGTCCTGCCGCCGGGGGATGCGAAAGGCTTGGCGCAGATGCTGGGGGCGGGGAGCTGCGCGCCGCTGCAGCACGCGGCGGAGTTGCCTCGGCGGTTGCCGGGGTTGTTGGCGGATCTGGGGTGAGAGGGCAGGCGTGATCAGACGCACCCGATCGGCAGGACGGGTGATGCTTGCTTGCAGTTAAAGTCACCACGTCCTGCAAGCACTTTGCGGCGTGCCTCACTGTCTCAAGCCATCACCCCCATGTCCAATCTCCGCATCACCGAAATCAAGGCCTTCGTCCCGTCGAAGAACTTTGCTTTGTCACAGCAGTTCTACCAGGACCTCGGCTTCACGATGGCCTCTGAGGGCGGCGGTGTCGCCTACTTCCATTTCGGCAACGTGAGCTTCCTGCTGCAGGACTTCTGCGCCGAAGGCTTCGCCGAAAATTTCATGATGCACATCCTGGTCGAAGATGTCGACGCCTGGTGGCAGCGGGTGCAGGAAAGCGGCGTCGTCGCCAAATACGGGGTGAAGCTGTCGACCATCGAGAGCCAGCCTTGGCGGATGCGCGACTTCTGCCTGGCCGATCCGTCGGGGGTGCTGTGGCGCATCGGCCAGAACACCGAATGACTTCTGCCAAGTTCTTTCCCGGCCCCGTCGCGTTCCGCCACTGGCTCGACGCCCACGCTGACAGCGCCACCGAGTTGTTGGTGGGATTCCATAAAGTCGCCACCGGGCGGCCCAGCATGTCGTGGTCTCAGTCGGTCGACGAAGCGCTTTGCGTCGGTTGGATCGACGGGGTGCGCACGCGCATCGACGACGCCACTTATTCGATTCGCTTCACGCCCCGCCAAGCGAGCTCGATCTGGAGCGCCATCAATATCGCCAAGGTCGAGAAGCTCAAGAGCGAAGGGCGCATGACCCCCGCGGGAGCCAAGGCCTTTGGCAAGCGGACCGACGCCAAGTCGATGGTGTACTCCCACGAACAGGAGGAGCCGGCAGAGTTGTCCCCGACCGAGTTGGCCGCATTCAAGGGCGATGCGCCGGCGTGGACGTTTTTCGAAAGCACACCGCCGGGCTACAGGAAGGTGGTGCTGCACTGGGTGACCAGCGCAAAGAAGCTGGAGACGCGGGCTGCGAGGCTGGGGAAGCTGGTCGAAGCCTGTGTCGACGGGCGGCGGCTGCGTTAAGAGCCAACCGCTGTTTCGGACAATAGGCGCGACGACAAATCTATGTCGGGCAGGCATCGGATGGCAGGGCCGCCAACGTCGCCTCCACCCAGCCAAACGCCAGCCTCTCCTGCTCCAGGCGCAGGCCCGCCTGGTACCGGTTGTCACGCAAATCATCGAACAGCGCGCGCTCGGCATGCGTCAGGCGCGGCAGGTCGCGCAACACCGGCGTGGGCTCTTCGCCCCAATGGTCTGCATGGGCCAGCAGCGTGGCGCGGTCCATCAGCAGCGACTCTGCATGCGGCAGCACGCTGCGCAGCTGGTCGAGGATGGCGAAGCCGTGGGTGTCGATGTCGCCCCAATAAAACACGTGGCAATCCCGCAGCCAGGCCGCCTGGGCCAGCACCTCGAAACCGTAACCCGAGCCGAAAATGACCATCGCGTCGCGCACTTCGGGGAAGGCGAGGAAGTTGATCTCGTTTTCCGTGAAGAAGACGCGGCGCACGGGCAGGCGCAACGCTTCGAATGCCGACTGGGTGATGGCGATGTCGCGGCCGTAGGCACCCGGCTCACCGAGCAGCCTGAAGCGGATGCGCAAGGGCTTGTCGGTGAAGCCATAGCGGCGCGCAAACGGGCTGGCGCCGGTCGCCGTGGTGTCGATGGCTTCGGTGGGCAGCGCCAGGTCCAGCAGCTCGCTCAACACGCTGCGCTGGGTCTCGATGAATTTGCTGTCGACACCGGCGATGTCCACCTGCCGCAGGTAGATGCCGGGCCGCGGATGGGCCTGCAGCCAGGCGACCACGGCGAGCAGCCGGTCCCATGCGTCCGCCAGGGCCAGCGCCGTCATGGGCCGGCGTTCGAGCCAGGGCAGCAGCAGTGGCTGGCGCTGGCGCGTGGCATCGATCTGGGCGGCAAAGTGTCGTGCTTCCTTCGTCTTGCCGATCAGGGCCAGCGCGGCGTCCAGGCTGTCGACCCAGGCCGCATCGGGCACGGCGTTGTTGCCCAACACACGGTGGCGTACGTTGCGCTCTTCCAGCCGGTAGTGCTGCGCGTTGCGGCGCAGTTCCTCGGCCCACTTGCGCGCCTCGTCGAATCGATCCGAGAGTTCGCCCGAGCTGGGAGTCACCAGGCGGAGACGCCTTGGAAAGCTGCTGCGCCCGTGCACACCTTCGGCCAGCAGCACGCCCTGGTCCCACAACCTCTGCACCTGGGCGCGCAGTTCCAAAGGGCTAGTCCAGACCACTGACCACCCCTTCCCTTCCATCCACCACGGCCAGGCGGACCTGGCTCGTCAGTACCTGCAACCTGGCTTTTTCCGCGCGGTATTCCTCGATGCTGAGCATGCGCAAACGGGAGTCGCGGCCTTCTTCGTTGTGCACGAAACCGACGCTCGAAACGAAGGGCTCGATGATGTGGATCTTCTGCAGCGGGGTAACGATCAACAGCTGCAGATTGAGCTTCTGGAACAGCTCCAGCCCGTATTGCGCCGACTCGTCGGAGCCCCGGCCGAAGGCTTCGTCGATGACCACGAAGCGGAAGCTGCGCGAGCGTGTTTCGCCCCAGGCCAGGCCGAACTGGTAGGCCAGGCTGGCGGCGAGGATGGTATAGGCCAGCTTTTCCTTCTGCCCGCCGGATTTGCCACCCGAGTCGGAATAGTGGTCGTGTTCGCGCCCGTCGCTGCGCCAACGCTCGCTGCCCGCAAAGACGAACCAGTTGCGCACATCGGTGACCTTGGCGGTCCAGCGGCGGTCGAGTTCGGTCTGGCCGTCGCGGCCGCGCAGGCGTTCGATGATGGCCTTGACCTGGAGGAACTTGGCTTCCGAATATTGGCTGGCGTTGGTGTCGTTGCCGTCGCTGGCCGCGCCGCCCATGCCGGAAAGGGCGTTGTCCAGGCAGGCGCGCAGCTCGGTCTGGAAGTCGCGCACCTCGGCGTCGGGGCTGGGTTGGGCTTCCAGCACGATGAAGCGATCGGGGTTGTAGTCGATCTGGGTCAGCGACTGGTTGATCAGTGCGATGCGTTCCTTGATGGTCTCGCGCTCGCGGTTCAGCTGCGAGTTGAAGTTGGCCACCTCGTTGATGGTGTTCTCGTTCAGCAGTTCCTTGAAGCGGTCTTCGAAACGCGGCAGATCGTCGTTGGCCAATTGCTTCAGCAAGGCGCGGTACTCGCCAGCGGAGGCCACCGAGGCGTCGATCTCCTGCGTCTCCAGTTTGTTGTCATGGTTGAAGTCGCGCATGGCGCCGACGATGCGGTCCTGCAGCACGGTGGCGCGCTTGACTTCGGCGTCGATGGTGGCTTGCAGGGCGTCGCGCATCTCGCGCTCGCGGGCGTCGCAGCTCTCCACCGTGATGGCCGGTTCGCCGACGACCGCAGGCAGCAACGCCAGCAAACGGTCCGCGACGGACTGGTCGATCGGAATCTCACCGAGCAGGTCGGCGGTCTGGCTGCGCAGAGCCTGCAGGTCCGCGGTCTTCTGCTCGGTCCTGGCGCGGCGGGCGTGTTGGTCGGCCAGTTTGTGTTCGGTGTCCGTTGCCTGGCTTTCGACATGGCCCAGGCGTGCGCTCAAGGTGGCCAGAATATCGGATGACGCCCGCAGCGTTGTCAGCTCGTCGTTCAGCCGCGCCAGCTCCAGCTCGAGGCTGCGCCAGTCCAGCTCCAGGTAGTCGCGGAACTCGACGATCTTGTCCAGAGTGCTGAGGCGATCACGGACCGTGTCTTTCGCTTTTTGCAGCTCGGCAATCTTGTCGGCGACTTGGCCCAGGCGCGCCTCGAGCACACGCTGGGTGCTCTGCAGCGCGCCGAGTTTGGCGGCGTTGCTCCAGCCGAGCACGTAGCGGCTGCGGTCGTCGAGCCGATGCCGGTCGTCCTTCTCGTGCCGCTCGCCGCCTTTGGTCTGGCCGGCCCGGGTGATGGCTTTGGTCTCGCGGCGAAACTGCTCCTGGCTGTTGCAGCAGACCACGTTGAAACGCTGCCACACCGCCTGCTCGATCCAGCTGTAAAAAGGCGAATCAGGCTTGATGGCGATCTTGCGCGGCAACGCGTCGGCGTGCTGGTAGGGCGGCTCCGCCGGCTTGGCCGGCCGCACGCTGAAGTACACCAGCCGGCCCTTCAAGTGGGTGCGGTCGACCCATTCCGCCACCCGCGCGTACAGCGGCTCGGGCACCAGCAACGACAGGCCGAAGCCGTGCAGCAGCCGTTCGATGGCGGGCTCCCAGTCGCGCTCGGTAGCGCGCACTTCGATCAGCTCGCCGGCAAACGGCATGACCGTCTCGTCCAGATCCAGCGCGTCGCACAGCGCACTGCGGATCGCAATCTGCGCCGTGTCGATGTTGCTGCGCCGACCTTTCAGGCTGGCGATGTCCAGCGCCAGGGCTTCATGTTCCTTGCGGCCCGCCACCATCTCGGCCGACCGTTCCACCAAGTCGTTTTGCAGCGCCGCGTCGCTGTCTTTCTCGACTTCGCGCAGCTGAACGCAGGTCTGCTGCTGGGTCAGCAGGTCTTCCATGCTGCCGACCTGCAACAGGCCGAGCTGTTTGCGCAGCTCATCGTAACGGGTCGCGTTGCTTTTGCGCCGCACGGTCTCGGTCTGCCGGCGCGCAATGTCGTCGCCAAGCTGACCGATGCGGTCGCCGCCGCTCCGGGCGATCGACAGACGCAGTTTGCGCTCCTCGCCCTGCAGTTCGGCCTTCAGCAGCGCCAGCTTTTCGAGCTTGGCACCGTCGCTGGCCAGGCTGTCGGCCAGTGTTGACAAACGGGCGTCGATCAGCGCCAGCTTCTGCGCGGCGAAGTACGGCCGCAGTGCGTCGCGGCAGGCGCGTTGCAGCGCGGTGCTGGTCAGCAGCTCCGCGTGTTTGTCGCAGTCGGCCACCAGCGGCGTGAGCGTGGCCATCTGCTGCTTGGCTTTCAAGACGGCGGCGTGGGCGCGGCTCAGATCGTCGAAGTGAACGATCAGGTCCCGAATGCGCGGGGCCATGTCGAAGGGCTCGAGCATGTGGTGCCGCACGAACTCCGTGAGGTTGCCCACCGACTTCATCGACACCGTCTGGTGAAACAGCTCCAGCGCCTGCTCACCTTCGATGCCGAAGCGCCGGCGAAAGTGCGCGCCATACGGCGGGAAGCTGTCGAACGTCTCGGCGCCGTTCTTCTTCAAGCGCGCCTTCAGGCCAGTGATCGCACTGCCCGCATTGGCGAAGTCGGCGGCGATGCCCAGCGCTTTTTCGGCGACGACATAGAAGCGCTCTGGCTGGCCAAAGGGCTCCTTGAACCAGAACACCTGGGCCAGCGTGACGGTCTGCGCGAAGCCGGCGTTGTGGAACACACCCAGGATCACCGAGTAGCTGCCGGCTTCGCGCAGCGCCACCGGCTTGGCGCTGCCGCTGGCCTCGTTGCGCTCCGACTTGTAGTGGCCCAGCACGTAGGAGCGCAGCGAACGTTCACGCGCATCGGCGCCCGCGGCCTTGTTGTAGGCGATGCGCTGGGCCGGCACCAGCAGCGTCGTCAGCGCGTCGACCAGCGTTGACTTGCCGGAGCCGATGTCGCCGGTCAGCAGGCCGTTGCGCCCGCCGAGCGTGAGGGACCAGACGCGTTGGTCGAAGGTGCCCCAATTGAAGACTTCAAGCCGGGTGAGGCGAAAGCCAACCAGGGTTTCTGGGCTTTCCGGTTGGTCTTCTTCCGGTTGTAAATCCGCGGCAAAAAGGTCAGGTGTCTTCATCGGTTGACCCGGTGGTCGTCAATTGCGTCTTGTACAAGGCCAGGCGCTGGTCTAAGTCGGCCAGCCACTGCGCATCGACGAAGGCCTTGAGGATGCGCCGCACTTCAAAGAGCGCTTCCTGGCCCGTGGCGGCAGGTTTCAGGCGGCGCACGAAACCCAGCTCGATCGCCTTGTTCAGATGGGTCTCCACCTGGTCGATCAGGCGCGCGTCGTTCGAGCCGGCGGGCAGGAACACGCGGATCATCTCCACCACCGCGTCGCGCGAGAGGATGAGCCGCGTCTCGCCGCCGCTCGCGTCGAATTCGACGAGCTTCTTGCGCAGCAGGGCGAGCAGCAAGCTGAGCTGAAAGCTCAACGGCTGCCGGCGGATCAGGCGCGGCAGTTTCGGGCTGTCTTCATCCAGGCCGGGCCGCGAACGCAGAAACGCATAACCCTCTGCTTCGTCCAGCACCAGGTCGAGCAGCAACACGGCCACATGGTCGCGCACCCGTGCTTGCAGCCGCAGCAGTGCGGCCCAGAGTGTGGGGTCCTCGTCGCGGTAGAGCACGCCCTTGAGCAGCGGTATCACCAGTGCAGTGAGGTCGTGCTGGGGGGCGGCTGGCAGGTCATCCACATCGCCCGGCATCGGTTCAGCCATGTCAAGTCCTCACAAAAATAACGCGCGGCATGGTGGCACTGCGCAGCACGCCGTCGCTGCTGGTCCAGCGCACCTGCTCCAGCGTGTCTTCGTCGACCACCGACTGTGCGCCGGCGCTGGCCAGTTGCAGATAGGCCACCAGTTCGCCCAGGCCCTGCTGCAACGGTCGGGCCAGCACCAGCTCGCCCAGGCTGATCTGCGGTCGGGTCTGCAGCGACTGGCGGATGTGGCCGGCCAGCGCGGCGCGGTCCACGCGCACCTGCGAAAACAGCGCGGCCGCGTCCAGGTCGGCGTCGCCGGCCAATGGCGTCAGCCTGTTCAAAACCGTCTTGGCCGCGGGGCTGTGCAAGGGCCGCTCGAAAGGCAGCGCGACATCGGGATGCAGCGCATCCACGTTGTGCACCGTGTCGGGTGGCGGCGTGTCGCGCAGCGCCAGGGCCTTGGCCTCGATACCGTGCAGCAGATCCATGATGCGGCGATTTTCCAGCCAGGCCTGGTCGTCGAGGAAGCGGCGCAATTGCTGCGACAGCAGGGCCACCGTGCGTTGCGCCTGCTCGCCGGCTTCGAGCCAATCGTAGTGCACGCGGCGCAGGCGGATGTCGGGCGCCAGAGCGGCCACCGGCGGCAGTGCCAGCACGCGGTCGAGCAGCGCGCTCAGTTCCTCCTGCCGAGATTGCGACATCAGGAAATCCCAGAACGCACGGAAGCTTTGGCCCTGGTCGGAGTCGGCGATCGCATCACGCTCGCCCATGATCTCCTGCAGCAGCGCGCCCCGGCCCGCGCCCTGACCCACGCCGTCCCACAGCGTGATGCGTTCGCGCACGCTGCGGTCGAGGTTGCGGAAATTCTGTTCCACCTCCCGGAAGTCGGTGAGCAGTTCGCGCGCCAGAGCGGTGAACTGCTGGAAACGGTCTTTCACCGCGGTGTCGCCGAGCAGCGGCATGTGGCCGCTGCGCACCAGCGCCATTTCCGCGTCGATC
>JAQGMQ010000027.1 GCA_028292305.1 Rhodoferax sp. | reverse complement strand
AGGAGGAAGGGGGCATGGATCGAGGCTAACAGAAAGGCCGGGCCAGCCTGTCGGGCCGCGGCGCCCGGGCGGAAACAAACCGTTGGCTGCGGCGCCTGCGTCCGCCGGCTCGGTTGGTCTCAGTTGGTGTGTGCGGCCACGCCCTGCGCCAGCGCCTGCACACCGACCAGGCCTGGCGTGGGAGCGGCTGGCGACGCGGGATGCACCGAGCCGAACAGGCCCGCCAGCGCCCCGCGGTATTGGTCCTGGCCCAGGCCCATGGTGTTGTGGTGCGAGCCGCCTTCGACCAGCACGAAGGCCTTCGGACCCTTGGCGGCTTCGAACAGCTTGCGGCCCAGGGCCGGCAGGATCAGGTTGTCGTTGGCGCCGTGCACCACCAGCAGTGGCGAATCCAGGTGGCCGACCTTCTGCACCGATTCGAAATGCTGGGTGATCAGCGGTGCCAGCGGCAGCCAGCCCCATTTCATGCTGCTGGCCACGTCGAGGATGGAGGTGAACGTGCCTTCGACGATGGTGCCGGCCTCGTCGTGCACCTTGGAGGCCAGGTCGATGGCGATGGCGCCGCCCAGCGAATGGCCGAAGATGTAGCGCGGCTCGCCGGGGTGCTGCCTGCCCAGCCAGTCCCAAGCGGCTCGGGCGTCTTCATAGGCCATGGCTTCGGAAGGCAGGCCGGGCGAGCTCTTGCCGAAGCCGCGGTAGTCGATGGCCAGCACCGAGAAGCCGAGCTCCTGCATGCGTTTGATGCGCGGGGCCGAGCCGGCCACGTTCCAGCGCGCACCATGCAGGTACAGCAGCAACGGCGCCTGCGCCTTGCCGCTCCAGCCGGGGGCGGTGGGGTCGGCCGGCAACCACAGGCCGTGCAGCTTGGCGGGCTGGCCCGAGGCTTTGGAATCGAAGGCGATCCAGACGTCCTGCATGTCGCGCGCCATTTCGGCGCTGGCGCCCCAACTGGCGTCGCTGGGCTGGAAGATCCAGCCGCGCTGTTTTTCGTCGAGGGTCGAACAGCCCGCCAGAACGGCGAAGCCGAAGGCGATGGCGCTGAGGGTGCCGAAAAGAGACCAACGTTTCATGTGTGCAGGAACTGAGTAGGCGTGGGGCGAAAAGTTCTCTGCTTAGAACGGATGCAACATCCGTGCCGCCGACACGCCAGTCTGTTGATTTACCCGGTGTTTACCCGGGTTTTCAGACCGGGAAAACCGTGCACACGCCGCTAACGTCCGCGCATGAACAAGGCATCCAGCTCCTTCAGCGTCACCTGGCGCCAGGTCGGCCGCCCGTGGTTGCACTGGTCGGAGCGGTCGGTGGTTTCCATCTGGCGCAGCAGGGCGTTCATCTCGTCCAGCGTGAGCTTGCGGTTGGCGCGCACCGCGCCGTGGCAGGCCATGGTCGACAACAGTTCATGCTGCGCGCGCTGCACCACGGTGCTGGCGTCGACCTGGGCCAGCTCGGCGAGCACGCTGCGCGCCAGTTCCACCGCGTCGCCCTGGGCCAGCGTGGTGGGCACGGCGCGCACCGCCAGCGTCTTGGGCGAAAACGCCGTGATCTCCAGGCCCAGCGTGGCCAGCGTGTCGGCCGCGGCTTCGGCGGTGGCGACTTCGGCCGGTGTGGCGGCAAACGTCACCGGTATCAACAGCGGCTGACTGGCGATGCTGGCCGTGTCGATCTGCAGCTTGAGCCGTTCGTACACGATGCGCTCGTGGGCCGCATGCATGTCGACAATGATCAGGCCCGAAGCGTTCTCGGCCAGGATGTACACGCCCTGCAGCTGGGCGAGAGCGCGGCCCAGCGGCCAGAGCGGTGCGCCGGGCGGCAGTGCGGCTGAAGCGCCGGGCGCTTCGGCCGGCAACGCGCCAACGTATTTCTTCGCCACGGCATCGTCGTTTGGCGGAGCGGCTTGCGCCAGCGGGGCGGCGCTTGCCGCATCGGCTGAGGCAACGGCGCGCACCGGCCACAAGGCTTCGAAGTCCGACACCCGGTGGCCGGCGTTGGCGCCGAAATTCATCGCCGGTTGACCCCAGCGCTGGAACGCGGCGGGTGCGGCAACCTGGGGCTGCAGCGCAGGCCCGGCCGCATGCGACACCCCATGCGACACCCCATCCGACACCGCCGGCAACACCGCCAGCGCCGCGGCCACCGCCGCCGCGCGCGGGGCCGCCAGCGCGTCGTCCACCGCATGGCGCACGCCCTGGTGGACCTCGCGGCTGTCCCGGAAACGCACCTCGATCTTGGTCGGGTGCACGTTCACGTCGACCCGCGCCGGGTCGATGGCCACGTACAGCGCATACACCGGCTGGCGCTGGCCGTGCAGCACGTCTTCGTAGGCGCTGCGGGCCGCGTGGGTGATCACCTTGTCGCGCACGAAGCGGCCGTTCACGTAGGCGAACTGCTGGTCGGGCCGCGCGCGCGAGGCGTCTGGAATGCCGGCCCGGCCCCAGACGCGCAGCGGCGGCAGGCCATCGTCTTCGTGCGGGCGCTTGTGGTTCGAACTGCGGTAGTCAACCGCCACTGACTGGCCGATGAAGTCGTCGCCCAACACGTCGCGCAGGCGCTGCGTCAGCGCCTGCATGGCGTTGGGGTTGGGGCAGGCGCGCCATTGTTCGACGAGCTTGCCTTCGTGCCAGATCGCAAAGCCCACGTCGGGCCGGGCCAGCGCGTGGCGCCGCACGGCCTCCACGCAATGGGCGAGTTCGGTGGCGTCGGTCTTCAGGAATTTGCGCCGCGCCGGGGTGCTGAAAAACAGCTCCTTCACTTCCACCGTGGTGCCGGTGCTGCGCGCCACCGGCCGCAGCTCGCCCGAGCGGCCGTCCAGCAGGAACGCGCTGGGGTGGCCGGCCGCGCGCGACAGGATGGCCATGTCGGCGATCGAGTTGATGGCCGCCAGCGCCTCGCCCCGAAAGCCCATGGTGCCTACCGATTCCAGGTCGTCGAGGTTGGCGATCTTGCTGGTGGCATGGCGCTTCAGGGCCACCGGCAGTTCTTCCATCGGGATGCCGCCGCCGTCGTCTTCCACCGAGATCAGCCGCACGCCGCCGGCCAGCAGGCGCAGCGTGATCTGCGTGGCGCCGGCGTCGAGCGCGTTGTCCACCAGTTCGCGCACCACCGAGGCCGGGCGTTCGACCACTTCG
>JAQGMQ010000018.1 GCA_028292305.1 Rhodoferax sp. | reverse complement strand
CTGGCCGACGGTGTCGAACGCCTCAAAAAGTGGGCTATAATTTGAGGCTTGCTGCAGCACACCAAAAACGGTTGCGGCAAAGCCAAAAAAGATCAGCACCGAGTTTTTGTGAAAAATAAAGTGCTATACTTCGAGGCTTGAAATGCGGGAGTAGCTCAGTTGGTAGAGCGCAACCTTGCCAAGGTTGAGGTCGAGAGTTCGAGACTCTTCTCCCGCTCCAAATTACGAAAAGGGAAGCCGCAAGCTTCCCTTTTTCATTGAGAGCTCTAGAAGTAGAAGAAGAATAAAAATCGCAGAGATTTGGCGCGATAACAAAGCGGTTATGTACCGGATTGCAAATCCGGCTAGCCCGGTTCGACTCCGGGTCGCGCCTCCAAAAAAACGCTTGTGAATCAAGCACTTAACAAACGGCCCCATGCGGGCCGTTTTTGTTTTCACGGTTTTTGTGCGCTTTCGTGCCTGTGGGTGCCGGCCCCTTGCGATCAATCAAGGGCATGTCGTGCCAGGCAGCCTGGCTCAACGTGCTGGCACCACACAGTCGGCCAGCGATCGCCCCGGGACGCGTCGGTCTGATTTCCCAAGTCCTCATCAATAACCTGCGCCTTCCAAGCCCCGGTTTGCAAAGCAGCCACTGGGCTGCAGAATCATCCACGCGCGCTATCGCCAAAATAGTGAGGTTCAATTCGCGCGCGGGCAAATTTTTTCGCAGAATTTGCCACTTCCGAACAGTGAGCAAACCAGGAGACCCACATGGAAAACGAGAACAAGGCAGCCAAGTGCCCCTTCAGCCAGGCTACAGGCGAGGGCACGACCAATCGTGACTGGTGGCCGAGGCAATTGCGGGTGGATCTGCTGCACCAGCATTCGAGCAAGTCCGATCCGCTGGGAAAAGACTTCGATTACGCCGCGGCCTTCAAGAGCCTCGATCTGGCTGCACTGAAGGCCGACCTGGCCGCGCTGATGACCGATTCGCAGGACTGGTGGCCGGCCGACTTCGGCCACTACGGCCCGTTGTTCATCCGCATGGCCTGGCACAGCGCCGGCACCTACCGCATCGGTGACGGCCGCGGCGGCGCGGGCCGGGGCCAGCAGCGTTTTTCGCCGCTCAACAGCTGGCCTGACAACGTGAGCCTGGACAAGGCGCGGCGGCTGCTCTGGCCGATCAAGCAGAAATACGGCCAGAAGATATCCTGGGCCGACCTGATGATCCTCACCGGCAACGTCGCCCTGGAAACGATGGGCTTCAAGACCTTCGGCTTTGCCGGTGGCCGTGCCGACGTGTGGGAGCCCGACCAGGACGTCTACTGGGGCCGCGAGACCAAGTGGCTCGGCGGCGACATCCGTTATTCGCAGGGGTCACCAGGTGTTGATGAAGCCCATGGCGTGCTCGTGAAAGACGACGACAGCAAGGCGCCGCACACCCGCGACCTCGAGAACCCGCTGGCCGCCGTGCAGATGGGCCTGATCTACGTCAACCCCGAAGGCCCGGACGGCAACCCCGACCCGGTCGCCGCGGCGCGCGACATCCGCGACACCTTCGCCCGCATGGCGATGGACGACGAGGAAACCGTGGCGCTGATCGCCGGCGGCCACAGCTTCGGCAAGACCCATGGCGCCGGCCCCGCGGACAACGTGGCCCATGAACCGGAAGCCGCCGACATCGAGCACCAGGGCTTCGGCTGGAAGAACAGCTTTGGCACCGGCAAGGGCGGTGACACCATCACCAGTGGCCTGGAGGTCACCTGGACCACCACGCCCACCAAGTGGAGCAATAACTTCTTCGAGAACCTGTTCGGCTTCGAGTGGGAGCTGACGAAAAGCCCCGCCGGCGCCCACCAGTGGGTGGCCAAGGGCGGCGCCGGTGCCGGCACGATCCCGGACGCCCACGACCCCGCCAGGCGCCACGCCCCGACCATGCTGACCACCGACCTGGCCCTGCGCCTGGACCCGGCCTACGAGCGGATCTCGCGGCGCTTTCTGGCGCACCCCGACCAGTTCGCCGATGCTTTCGCCCGGGCCTGGTTCAAGCTGACCCACCGTGACATGGGGCCGCGTGTCCGTTATCTCGGGCCCGAGGTGCCCGCGGAAGAACTGATCTGGCAAGACCCGATTCCCGCGGTCGACCACCCGCTCGTCGACGCACAGGATGTCGATGCGTTGAAGAAGAAAGTACTTGCGTCGGGACTGACAACCGCGCAATTCGTCGCGACGGCATGGGCGTCGGCTTCCACCTTCCGCGGCTCCGACAAGCGCGGCGGTGCCAACGGTGCGCGCATCCGCCTGGCGCCGCAGAAGGACTGGGCCGTCAACCAACCCGAGCAGCTGGCGAAGGTGCTGCAGGCGCTCGAATCGATCCGCACTGAATTCAACGCCGGCCAGTCGGGCGGCAAGAAGATTTCGATGGCCGACCTGATCGTGCTGGCCGGCGACGCGGGTGTGGAGCAGGCCGCCAGCCAGGCGGGCCGCACCGTGAAGCTGCCCTTCACGCCGGGCCGCACTGACGCTTCCCAGGCCCAGACCGACGTGGATTCTTTCGCGCCGCTGGAGCCGGTGGCCGATGGCTTCCGCAACTACGTCAAGGCCCGCTACAGCGTGCCCGCGGAAGTGTTCCTGGTCGACAAGGCGCAACTGCTGACGTTGACTGGCCCCGAGCTCACCGTGCTGCTCGGCGGCCTGCGGGTGCTGGAGGTGAATGTCGGCAACACAAGCCATGGCGTCCTGACCAAGAAGCCAGGTCGCCTGAGCAACGACTTCTTCGTCAACCTGCTCGACATGGGCACGGAGTGGAAGCCGGTCGCGGGCGACAAGGCGCTGTTCGAAGGCCGTGGCCGCAAGACCGGCGAAGCCAAATGGACGGCGACCCGCGCCGACCTCGTCTTCGGCTCCAACGCCCAACTGCGCGCCACGGCCGAGGTCTACGGCAGTGCGGACGGGCAGGACAAGTTCATCGACGACTTCGCGGCGGCGTGGACCAAGGTGATGCAGCTTGATCGGTTCGATATCGTGTAGACAGGCGCCAGGATCGCGATTCCGCCGGAGGCTCTGCTGCCCCGGCGGGTCGTCTGTGCCGAGTGAACAGACCACAAAAAAGCCCCAGAGCGTTGAGTCTCTGGGGCTTTCCGAATGTTGCTGGATGAAGGCAACACCAATCTGGCGGAACAGGCGTCTATCACAATGAGGCTTGGAACCCGCGCCAAATAAGGCTTTGCCGGTAGGGCGTTACTGAAATGCCCCCAGTAATGCCCCCAATCGATTTAGTGCTGTGAAACTGCCTTTCTAGCGGCTTCCAGGTCTTTCACAATGGCGCGAATCTCGTCCTCCGTTTTGCCGGCGGCTAACGCGCGGTTTAATTCTGCCACCTCACGCGCCAACCATCCAGATAGCCGCACGCCGATCTTGATGGGACTGGTGAACAGCCCCTTTTTGATGCGGTCGTAAAGGGTCGTGGCGCCCATCCCGGTAAGGGACAGGACCGCGGGCTTGCGCAGCAGTGCGCTG
>JAQGMQ010000008.1 GCA_028292305.1 Rhodoferax sp. | reverse complement strand
GGTCATTAGTCGCCTTGTGCGGGTTGTCGTGATCCTGGTTCTCGTGGGGACCTGGTCGAACTTCAACACCCTTTTTTATGACTGGCTGACCACGGTTCCGGAAGCCGCCGGGCGGGCGGTGTTGGCGGCCTCGGCGACCGGCGTCACCGAGCCTACCAATGGACTTTCCCAGATCTGGAAGACGGCCAATGTCGCGGCCGCGACATTTTCCGAACAGGCTGGCTACTTCTCCGTGCTGCCGGCTTTGATCGGCATCATTATCATGGTGTTTGCGGGCCTGTTCGTGGCGATCGCGCTCGGCATTCTCGTGCTGGCGAAAGTCATACTATGGGTGCTGCTGGGTACCGCGCCGATCTTCATCGCCTGCGCCTTCTTCAATGCCACCCGCGGCTATGCGCTAGGCTGGCTCAACCAATCGCTGCTCTATGCGCTGATCCCGCTGTTTGTCTACGTCATTGCAGCATTTCTCATTGCGGCCATGGCGCCGGAACTGACCAAGATCAATGCCATTTCCGGCAACCGCGAACTGAAGCTCAGCGATTTTACCGCCTTCCTCATGCTCTGCCTGGCTGGAAGCTTCGTGCTGATCCAGATCCAGTCGCTGGCACAAGGCATCGTCGGGGGATTGGCAATGCCGATTGGTCAAAGGTCACGCGGTTTCACCGGGCATGGGATTTTGTTTGGCCGCGCTGCCGTCGGCGGCTCCGCCCGACAGATGCAGGCCGCGGTGGGCCGTGTGCAGACAAGACTGCGTCCAGCGCCATCCGCCACGCGCAATGCCATGCAGCGGGCCATAGCCGCCAGCGGGACCCCGCGATAGCCGCTCTGCTCCAACCCATTGGGCCTTCGAATGAAACCGGACGCACAGATCGACGAGACACATGAACGAGCGCACTGATGACAGATTGCGATCCTATTTCCAGGACGGCGACATCTGGGAACAAGAGATCTTGAAACGGGCACGGCGCTCCAGCCGAATTGCCTGGTTCTGTTCGATCGTCTTCGCCGCCATCGCGATCGTGAGCCTGCTGGCGGTCGTGCTGATGCTGCCACTGAAGAGCTTTGAACCCTATGTCGTCGAGGTCGATCGCAACACCGGCTATATCGAAGTCAAATCCGGATTGACGCGTCCGGCAAATCTGACAGACCAGGAAGCCATTACCCAGGCGAATGTCGTTCGCTATCTGCGCAACCGTGAAGGCTACGATCCCCACGCGATCGATGCGTATTTCGGGATCGCCGCGTTGTTGTCGACGGGAGAGGCGGCACGCGAGCTTCATGCCGCCTTCAGCGCGGCCAATCCGCAAAACCCCGCGAAGGTCTACGGGCGACTGAAGCGTGTGCTGGTCGACATCAAGTCCGTTACCTTTCCAAACGCCTCGACGGCGATCGTTCGCTTTTCCACCACCGAGAAGAGCGAAACGGAAGCCATCGACCGGCATTGGATCTCGGTCGTGCGCTTCCGCTACACCGATACGCCCATCAAGAACGAATGGCGTTTCGAGAACCCGCTCGGTTTCCAAGTCACTAGTTATCGCCGCGATCAGGAAACCGTGACGCCGGGGGGCCCATGACGGGACACGGTGCTGTGATCATGGTTGTCCTGTTGGTCAACGCGGTCTTGGCGCAGGCTCAAGCTGCACAGACGCCAAAGGGTGGATCGTTGGACAGGCGCGTCGCCAACGTCACCTATCAGGAAAACAACGTCGTTCAGGTTTTTGCCACCTATGGCATCTCAACGATGATCATTTTCGACGAGGCTGAAAAATTCGAGACGATTTCGCTGGGCGACACCGACAGTTGGCAGGTGGTGCCGGCCGAAAAGGGCAACATTGTCTTCGTCAAGCCAATCGCCAAGAAGGTGGCGACAAACATGAACGTCGTCACCGACAAGCGCATCTATTTTTTTGAGCTTCACGACTTCGAGCCGAGCGCCGACAAGCAGGTCTTCGGCATTCGCTTTCTCTACCCGGAGAAGGTCTTGAATGCCGCCTTGCGCAAGGAAGCTGAACAGCGCGCCGCCTGGCCCAACATCGCCGGCATCGACAAGGCGAACGTCAACATCGACTATTCGTTCTCGGGCGATGCGCGCCTCAAGCCGGTTATGGTCTTTGATGATGGCCGCAAGACCTTCTTCCAGTTCGGGACCCGCGCTCCTGCAATCTTTGCCGTCAATTCCGACTTCTCCGAGACGCTGAGGAATTTCCGCCGGGAAGGCGAATTCATCGTCATCGATGGCGTGGCAACCCAATTCACATTGCGCGATGGCAATCAGTGGATCTGCATCTTCAATCTCGGGAAGCCGGATCTTGGTGCCCGCGACCCTGGAATCCTTGGTCCGGTCGAGGATGACAAGGCTACTCGACGGCGCAGGAGCGGCAACGGATGAATCGCGCGCCCGAACTCGCGGCAATTGGCCAGGCTGACGATCCTGCGGTCGCGGATCGCTCAGTCGGACGCAACCAGCTCCTGGGAGGTAGCGCCCTGATCCTTTCGGGTCTTGTTGCCGGCTCCCTTGTGCTGGCGGGCCGGAACACGCCCGCTCCCGACATGCTTCATGGCGACGAGGAATTCTCAACCACGACGTTCCGACCGCGTTCCTTCGTTCGCGATGGCGAGCCCCAGCCGAAACCCGCGCCGCCGGAGGTGATTGAACTTCCGCCACCGCCACCGGCGACAGAGGCGAAGCCGGACACGACGGCGTTCGACGTGCCGCCGCCACCCGTGCCAGGGCCGAGTCCGGCAAAGGTCACCGAAGCGCCAGTGGAAGAATTTCCCAAGCGCCATCGTTCCAACCTGGTCGTCCTCGACAACAAAAGCGCGGACGGTGCTGGTGGTCTGTCGGGACCGGATGGGGAGGGACGGGCGGTCGCCGGAGAAGACCGCAACAGCAAATTCCTTTCCGCAGCCACAAGCCTTGGCGATCGATCGGCAACCGCCAAGAAGATCCAGCGTATCGATGCACTCATCCCTGAAGGAACCCTCATTCCAGGCATTCTGGAAACGGCGATCGTCAGTGATCTGCCCGGGCAGATTCGCGCCATCGTCTCGCAGGACGTCTATTCCTTTGACGGTCGCCGCGTGCTTGTGTCGACTGGCACGCGGTTGATCGGTGAATATCAATCTGAGATCGTGCGCGGCCAGAAGCGCATTTTCGTGATCTGGACACGCATGTTGCGCGATGACGGCGTCAGCGTACGCCTCAACTCGATTGGCGCCGACAATCTCGGACGCTCCGGCCTGACCGGTCACGTCGACAACAAGTTCCGTGAACGGTTCGGAGCCGCGATCCTGCTTTCCATCGTCGGCGGTAGCGCGAGTTATCTCACCGGCTTCGGCAGCCAGGCCGCGAGCGGAGGAAGCGACGAGGCTCAACGCGCTGAAGACATCGCGCGCACGACCATTGCCCAGACGTTCTCCGACATGGCCAACCAGGTCCTCGGTGACAGTCTCAAGATTCCACCGACGATCAGCGTTGCGCAGGG
>JAQGMQ010000906.1 GCA_028292305.1 Rhodoferax sp. | reverse complement strand
GCCTTCACCGGCGAGACCACCACCGGCCGGCTGATCTCGCAGTACGCCAGCCAGAACCTGATCCCGGTGACACTGGAGCTGGGCGGCAAGTCGCCCAACATCTTCTTCGCCGACGTGATGAGGAAGGACGATGCCTTCTTCGACAAGGCGCTCGAAGGCTTCACGATGTTTGCGCTGAACCAGGGCGAGGTGTGCACCTGCCCGTCGCGCGCCCTGATCCAGGAATCGATCTACGACCGCTTCATGGAACGCGCGCTGAAACGCGTGGCCGCCATCAAGCAGGGCAGCCCGCTCGACATGGCCACGATGATCGGGGCACAGGCTTCGAGCGAACAGCTGGAGAAGATCCTGTCGTACATGGACATCGGCCGCCAGGAAGGCGCCGAGGTGCTGATCGGCGGCGAACGCAACGCGCTCGCGGGCGACCTGGCCGAGGGCTATTACGTCAAGCCCACAGTGTTCAAGGGCCACAACAAGATGCGCATCTTCCAGGAAGAGATCTTCGGGCCGGTGGTGTCGGTCACCACCTTCAAGGACGAGGAAGAGGCCCTGGCCATTGCCAACGACACACTCTACGGCCTGGGCGCCGGCGTGTGGAGCCGCAACATGAACACCGCCTTCCGCATGGGCCGCGGCATCCAGGCCGGCCGGGTGTGGACCAACTGCTACCACCAGTACCCGGCGCACGCGGCCTTCGGTGGCTACAAGCAGTCGGGCATCGGCCGCGAGAACCACAAGATGATGCTGGACCACTACCAGCAGACGAAAAACCTGCTCGTGAGTTACAGCGAAAACAAGCTTGGCTTCTTTTGAAGACGAGGCCATGACCGAACCCGTGTTGCGCGTCACCGCCACCGACGCCGCGCTGGCGCTCATCGACACACTGCGGGCGCAGCACGGCCCGTTGATGTTCCACCAGTCGGGCGGCTGCTGCGACGGCAGCGCGCCGATGTGTTACCCGCGTGGCGAGTTCATCGTGGGCGACTACGACCGGCTGCTGGGGGAGATCGGCGAGACGCCGTTCTACATCAGCGGGCCGCAGTTCGAGTATTGGCAACACACGCAGCTCATCATCGACGTGGTGCCCGGGCGGGGCGGTATGTTTTCGCTCGAAGGGCCGCATGGCCTGCGCTTTCTGACGCGCTCGCGGCTGTTCACCGATGAGGAGTGGGCGGTGCTGGAAGTGGAAGAAAAAGCCAGGGCAGCCTGACCCGCGTCAGCGCCCGCCCAGGGGCGCGACCAGCAGCGTCAACGGCATGGGCGAGACCACCTTGGCCGGCACCGGCTTGCCCGTGCCGGCCTTCACCGGCAGCGTGATGCGCACCGTGCTGCGTTCACCTTCGATGCCCTCGGCTTCTATGCGCAGGCCGAACAGGCCGTCGCCCCCCTTCAGCAGCAGCAAGGCTTCGCGCGTGGGCACGCTGCAGCTGTAGTGGCCGGCGATGGTGCTGCCGCACGCGACGCGCGTGGGCGCCTCGGCGGGGTTGCCGCTGGTGGGGACGACGTAGGTGAAGATGTCGACATGGTGCAGCGGCTCGGTGGCGACGAAGGTCAGCTTCAGTTCCTTGAATGCCTTGAGCGCGGCAGCCGCATTGAGCGTGCGCGGCGCGATGTCGAACACCACGAAAGGCGCGTTGTTGCTGACGTAATCAAAGCGCGCCGGGAAGCTGTCGAGTGGGGAAGAAACGGTGTCGCTGCCTGGCGGCGGCGCGGCGCTGGCTGCCAGCGTCGTGGTCATCGCCAAGGCGAACAGGATGGTTGTGCGCAACATACGGACCTCCGGAAGTGCTTGACCGGAGGAAATTCTGCGCTTGATCGGGCGGGCACACCGAGCAGAAAAACCCGTAGAAACGCCGCAGAGGGGGCGATGAAACCTTGGGCCAGCCCGCATGGCCGGTGCGCACCACGGCCGCTGTTCAGCCCATCAAAACGGAATGATCGTCTTCAACCAGAAAGCCCTGCCCTGCGTCGCATTGCGCACGGCGGTCTCCTGCTGCAGCTTGGCGGTGATGAACCAGCCCTTGCCGTTGTCGTACCGGACCGACGGGCCGACGGCGAAGGCCCGGGCTCGCGTGTCGGCAAGGGCGGCGCCATTCAGCCGGTCGTCGCTGAACTGCTGGCGCGCGTAGCCGCCGAGGCCGACGGTCCAGCCGTTGCCCAGTCCATAACCCGCCGCGTAGTCGATGAAGGCCTCGTTGCCAGAACGGTACTGCGTGGCGCCGTTCTTCCGGCTGAAGTTCAAGGTCAGCCGGATGTCGCCGTTGAAGCCGGTCGGGTTCACATAGGTCACGCCGTACAGCGGCTGCACCGAGACAGTGTTGCGGCCGATGTTGGCCAGGTCGGCCTGGTGGTAGCCGCCAGTCGGCAGCACGAAATCGAGTCCCAATACGCTGTGCAACTGCGGTGAGAAATGGTGCGCCAGTGCTGGCCCGAGGATGATGTCGCCCAGCCCGGTCTTGTGCTGGCTGGCGCCGGCAGCCGACACCTTCAGGTCGACGGCCGGCAAGACCACGTGGTAGGCCAGATTGCCCCCCATGAACTGCTGCGGCGTCGACCAGATCAGCCGGACGATCGCCGCGGTGACCTTGACCTTGAAGCCGGGGATGGGAATCGCATCGCCGTTGTTGTTCCGGAGCTCGTCCGCGCTGTAGGCGTTGCCGTAGAACAGGAAGTAGAAGCCCGGAGGTGGCACGGCCGCCACCAGGTAATTCTCGGCGCCAGTGGGAAAGGTCGAGCCTCCGCCCTCGGTGGCATGCACCTGGCCCACGCTGATCAGCAGGGCAGGAAGGGACAAGGCGATGGTCGATAGACGCATGGTCATCTCCGAAGGCTGGGCCAATTGGCACATGGCGAATTCAGCGTGAGCATCCCGGCGCCAAGACGCCGCGAACCCAAACTCAAAAGCCAACTCATCCATGGAAGATAACGCCTCAAGACGCATTTGTCACTATTACTCACACATATGCTGCGCGAAGCACATCTCAGCGCCCCCGCGAGTGAACAAATCATTGGATTCACTGGTCTGCAATTCGCGCCGTCGCTCGCCCGGTTTCGGTGCGCGCCAAGCAGGCATCCCCGCCGAGCCAGGTGGTTTTGTCCCGGATAATCCCCACCCATGAACCCCCTGCTCGCCAAACTCCAGCCCTACCCCTTCGAGCGGCTGAAACAACTCTTCGCCAGCGTCACGCCCAACCCGGCCTTGCGGCCGATCAGCCTGGGCATCGGCGAACCCAAACATGCCACGCCGCCATTCCTGCAACAGGCCATGGCCGCAGCAATCACCAGCCCGATCGCGTCCAGCGGCGCATCGAGCGGGCTGGCCGCCTATCCGGCCACGGCCGGCGACCCGGCCCTGCGCAAATCGTTCACCGACTGGCTGGAGCGGCGCTACGACCTGGTGCTCGACCCGGCCACGCAAGTGCTGCCGGTGAACGGCTCGCGCGAGGCGCTGTTTGCGTTTGCGCAGACGGTGATCGACCCTGGCCGGTCGGGGGCCCACCCGGCGCCGGGCCGCCCCGCGGCGGGCAGCAATGCACACGAAGTGGCGAGCGTGGGGGCTCCGGTTGTCGTCTGCCCGAATCCGTTCTACCAAATCTACGAAGGTGCGGCGCTGTTGGCCGGCGCTACCCCTTACTACGCACCCAGCGACCCGGCGCGCAACTTCGCGGTCGATTGGGACAGCGTGCCGGCCGACGTCTGGGCCACCACGCAGCTGCTGTTCGTCTGCTCGCCCGGCAACCCGACCGGCGCGGTGATGCCGCTGGCCGAATGGAAGAAGCTGTTCGACCTGAGCGACCAGCACGGCTTCGTGATCGCCTCGGACGAGTGCTACAGCGAGATCTATTTCCGCGACGAGCCGCCGCTCGGCGGGCTGGAGGCGGCGTACCGGCTGGGCCGCAAGGATTTCAGGAACATCGTCTCGTTCACCAGCCTCTAGAAACGCATCAACGTTCCCGGCCTGCGCAGCGGCTTCGTGGCCGGCGATGCCGCGCTGATGAAGCAGTTCCTGCTGTACCGCACCTACCACGGCAGCGCCATGAGCCCGGTGGTCCAGGCCGCGAGCATTGCCGCCTGGAACGAAGAAAGCCATGTGGTCGACAACCGCGCCCAGTACCGCGCCAAGTTCGCCGAGGTCACGCCGCTCCTGGCCGAGGTGCTGGACGTGGCCCTGCCCGACGCCGGTTTCTACCTCTGGGCCCAGGTGCCGGGGCCGGCCATCGTCGACGGCCTGGACAGCGACGCCGCCTTCGCGCGCGACCTGCTGGCTGCCTACAATGTGACGGTGCTGCCGGGCAGCTACCTGGCGCGCGAGACCGCCGGCCCCACCGGTGCCGATGGTCAGCCCACGACGCTGAACCCGGGTCGCCAGCGCATCCGCATGGCGCTCGTCGCCGAGACCGCCGAGTGCGCCGAGGCCGCGCGGCGCATCGTTCAATTCGTCAAGGCCAGAGCCTGATCCCTTTTCCGTTCCACCGAGACTTTCAAACATGACACAGCAACTGCAAAACACCATCGACGCCGCCTGGGAAAACCGCGCCAACCTGTCGCCCGCCTCCGCCCCCAAGGAAGTGAGCGAGGCCGTCGAACACGTGATCCACGAACTGAACAACGGCACGCTGCGCGTCGCCACCCGCGAAGCCGTGGGCCAGTGGACGGTGCACCAGTGGATCAAGAAGGCCGTGCTGCTGTCGTTCCGCCTGAAGGACAACGAGATCATCCAGGCCGGCCAGCTCGGCTTCTACGACAAGGTGCCCACCAAGTTCGCCCACCTGAGTGCCGACGAGATGAAGGCCACCGGCGTTCGCGTCGTGCCGCCAGCCGTGGCCCGCCGCGGCAGCTTCATCGCCAAAGGCGCGATCCTGATGCCGAGCTACGTGAACATCGGCGCCTATGTCGACGAAGGCACGATGGTCGACACCTGGGCCACCGTGGGCTCCTGCGCCCAGGTCGGCAAGAACGTGCACCTGAGCGGCGGCGTGGGCCTGGGCGGCGTGCTCGAGCCACTGCAGGCCAACCCGACCATCATCGAAGACAACTGCTTCATCGGCGCACGCTCCGAAGTGGTCGAAGGCGTGATCGTCGAAGAAAACTCGGTGATCTCGATGGGCGTGTACCTCGGCCAGAGCACCCCCATCTACGACCGCGCCACCGGCGAAATCAGCTACGGCCGCATTCCATCGGGCTCGGTGGTCATCAGCGGCAGCCTGCCGAAAAATGATGGCAAGTACAGCCTGTATGCGGCGATCATCGTGAAACGCGTCGACGCGCAGACCCGCGCCAAGACCAGCCTGAACGACCTGCTGCGCGACTAGGCCAATTTCTCTTGCGCCGGGCGCGCCCCGGTGTTTCATCGGCACGGTAAACCTATTGGAACTTCATGAGCACCATGGAACGCATTCTGCGGTTGATGCAGGAAAAACGGGCTTCGGACCTGTTCCTTTCGGCCAACGCACCGGCGCTCATCAAGATCAGCGGCCAGGCCGTGCCGATCAACAGCCAGCTGCTGCAGTGGGACGCGCCCAAGAACCTGCTGGCCGAAGTGGTGCCCGCCGGCCGCATCGAAGAGCTGGAGAAAACCGGCGAGCTGAACATGGCCATCTCGATGGTCGGCGTGGGCCGCTTCCGTGTCAGCGCCATGCGCCAGCGCGGCACCTATGCGGTGGTGGTGCGCTACATCACCAGCGACATCCCTTCGCTCGAATCGCTGAAGGTGCCACCGGTGCTGAGCGAGCTGATCCTGCAGAAGCGCGGCCTGCTGCTGGTGGTGGGCGCAACCGGCGCCGGCAAGACGACCACACTGGCGGCGATGATCGACCACCGCAACACCCAGGTCAGCGGCCACATCCTCACCATCGAGGAGCCGGTCGAATACCTGTTCCGCAACAAGAAGTCGGTGGTCAACCAGCGTGAAGTCGGCTCCGACACCGAGTCGCTGCAGGTGGCGCTGAAGAACGCGCTGCGCCAGGCGCCGGACGTGATCCTGATCGGCGAAATCCGCGACCGCGAAACCATGACCGCGGCCATCCAGTACGCGCAGACCGGCCACCTCTGCCTGGCCACGCTGCATGCCAACAACAGCTACCAGGCGTTGAACCGCATCCTGAATTTCTACCCCGTCGAAACCCGCGCGACGATGCTGGGCGACCTGGCGTCGAGCCTCAAGGCCATCGTTTCGCAGCGGCTGCTGCGCACGCCCGCGGGCGAACGGGTGCCGGCGGTCGAGGTGTTGCTCAACACCATCCTGGTCACCGACCTGATTGAAAAGGGCGACTTCGGCGCGGTCAAGGAAGCCATGGAAAAATCGATCGCCGACGGCTCCCAAACCTTCGAGGGCGACATCGCCCGCCTGATCCAGGAAGGCATCATCGACCGCAAGGAAGGCCTGGCCAATGCCGACTCGGCCACCAACCTGATGTGGCGGCTGCAAAACGACTTCCAGCGCGCCACCGCCGCGAAAGCGCCGCCGCCCGAGCCGGAAGCCGAAGCCTCCTTTACCGAAATCACGCTCGACGTCAAACACTGAGGACATGCGATGAGCCGGACCCTGCAACTCACCGAACAACTGATCTCGCGCCATTCGGTCACCCCCGAAGACGCACACTGCCAGCGCATCATCGCCGAGCG
Organism: Rhodoferax sp.; assembly: GCA_028292305.1. Lineage (GTDB taxonomy): Bacteria > Pseudomonadota > Gammaproteobacteria > Burkholderiales > Burkholderiaceae_C > Rhodoferax_B. The sequence goes on along the minus strand of JAQGMQ010000906.1, from coordinate 2,517 downwards.
CCTGAAGCCGCTGGGCTTCGTGTTCGAGACCGTCGAAAGCGGCCCCGACGACTTCCGCGTGACCAACCTCTGGGCTGTGCGCAAGGGCTTCGGGCCGAGCAATTCCGCCGCGCTCACGCCGGTGGAAACGCGCCTGATCTGTTTCGCCGGCCACACCGACGTGGTGCCCACCGGCCCGCTCGACCAGTGGACCAGCGACCCGTTCACCCCCACCCACCGCGACGGCAAATTGTTCGGCCGCGGTGCCAGCGACATGAAGACCTCCATCGCCGCCTTCGTGGTGGCCGTGGAGGAATTCGTGGCCGCCCACCCCGACTCGTACCTGTCGATCGCGCTGCTGTTGACCAGCGACGAAGAAGGCCCGGCCACCGACGGCACGGTCATCATGTGCGACTGGCTGGAGCGCCACGGCGAGCAGATCGACTACTGCATCGTCGGCGAGCCGACTTCGGTGGAACGCACCGGCGACATGATCAAGAACGGCCGGCGCGGCACCATGGGCGGCAAGCTCACGGTGAAGGGCGTGCAGGGCCACATCGCCTATCCGCAGCTGGCCAAAAACCCGATCCACCTGGCGCTGCCGGCGCTGGCCGAACTGGCCACGGTGCAATGGGACAAGGGCAACAGCTTCTTCCAGCCCACCAGCTGGCAGATCAGCAACATCCACTCCGGCACCGGCGCCACCAATGTGATCCCGGGCGCGGCGGTGGTCGACTTCAACTTCCGCTTCTCCACCGAGTCCACGGCTGAAGACTTGCAACAACGCGTGCAGGCCGTGCTCGACCGCCACGGGCTCGACTACGACCTGAAGTGGACCGTGGGCGGCCAGCCGTTCCTGACCACGCCCGGCACGCTGGTCGACGCGGTGCGCGAAGCCATCCTCGAGGAAACCGGCATCACCGCCGAGCTGTCGACCACCGGCGGCACCAGCGACGGCCGGTTCATCGCCCGTATCTGCCCGCAGGTGATCGAACTCGGCCCGCCGAACGCCACCATCCACAAGATCGACGAACACATCGCCCTGACCGACATCGAACCGCTGAAGAACATCTACCGGCGCGTGCTGGTGCTGCTGGACGCGCAACTGCAGAACCCCATCGCATGACGGTCATCGAACTCATCGAACACAGCGCCGCCCAGCTCACCGCCGCCGGTGTCGCCTATGGCCACGGTACCGCCAACGCCTTCGACGAAGCCGCCTGGCTGGTGCTGTGGCGCCTGGGCCTGCCACTCGACACACTCGACGACGTGGCCGACAACGCCGTGTCGGCCGATGACACGGCGCGTGTCGCCACGCTGCTGCAAAGCCGCATCGCCACCCGCAAACCCGCCGCCTACCTCACGCAGGAGGCCTGGCTGCAGGGCGTGCCCTTCTATGTCGACGAACGCGCCATCGTGCCGCGCAGCTTCATCGCCGAGCTGCTGATGGACGGCGGCTTCGACTACTGGCTGCGCGAAGAAACCCGGTCGGTGCTGGACCTGTGCACCGGTAACGGCAGCCTGGCCGTGCTGGCAGCAATGGTCTTTCCCGACGTGACCGTGGTCGGCGCCGACCTCAGCCCCGACGCGCTCGCCGTGGCCCGCATCAACGTCGACAAACATGGCTTGCAGAGCCGCATTACGCTCATCGAATCCGACGGCCTGGCCCAGGTGCCAGGCAGGTTCGACCTGATCCTGTGCAACCCGCCCTACGTCAACAGCGCCAGCATGGCCGCCCTGCCCGCCGAATACCAGGCCGAGCCGGCACTGGCACTGGACGGCGGCAGCGACGGCATGGACTTCATCCGCATGCTGCTGCAAGGCGCGGCTGAAAAGCTGTCGGACCATGGCGTGTTGGTACTCGAGATCGGCAACGAACGCGAAAACTTCGAGACCGCGTTTCCGGCGCTGGAGGTGGTGTGGCTGGAAACCAGTGCGGGGGAAGACCAGGTGTTGTTGGTGGAGCGGGCGGCGTTGGAGGCGGTTTGAAAAAGGCCGGATGGCAACGCTCTGCCTCATGCGCCGGATGCTTCGATAGCGCGTCTATCACTTCACAGAGCCTTCAAAAGGCTCTACAACATTTGCTTCCCAACATGCCGACTGGAAGCAAGCGATGCGATTACAAAAACTTCTGGCCGCTGGAATGACTTTCGCGGCCTTGAACGCCCTTGCCGCGAGCGACGACGTCAACCAAGCGCTCTCGACCATCGGCACCGCGAAGACCTATGCCTGGGGCCTCGTCGGCACACCGGCCAAGGTGACGGACACCGAGCTTGCGGCAAGAATGCTCTTTCAAAAAGCGACGCCAGGCGATTTATCACAGGCCATCGGCACCGCGAGCAACGAAGGGAAGATGTACCTGCTGTGCATCATCAAGAGAACCGATGACAAGCTCTTCACCAAGCTGACAGCGAACAACAAATTCGACCAGGAAAGAATAAGCAGCTTCCATGGCGACGTCTTGAAAACCACGGATGCACAGCGCATCGTGGACCAGATCAAAAAGAGCAACTGCGACCCATTGGGCTGGCCAGCCTA